>CAZGDR010000142.1:0-1501 GCA_964524755.1 uncultured Spirochaetaceae bacterium | reverse complement strand
CGCAAAGTTCCTCTACGGTCCTTATTCTTGGAGAATCGGGAACCGGTAAAGAGGTTTTAGCTCGTACAATCCATAGTTGCAGTACCCAAAAGAAAGGTCCTTTCATTGCTGTCAATTGTGGAGCTTTGCCTGACACCCTATTAGAATCGGAATTATTTGGCTACCGCAAAGGAGCATTCACCGGTGCCACTCAAGATAAACTAGGCCGCTTTGCCCTTGCCCGTGAAGGTACCTTATTCTTAGATGAAATTGGGGACATCTCCATGGCCATGCAGGTTAAATTGTTACGTGTATTACAAGAGAAACAGTTTGAGCCGTTAGGCGGTCAAGCAACAGAGAAAACTAATGCTAGAATCATGTGTGCCACTAATCGTGATCTAGAAGCTTTAGTCGAACAAGGCAAGTTTAGGAAAGATCTCTACTATCGTATTCACATCATAGCCATGACTATTCCTCCTTTGCGGGACCGCAAAGAGGATATTCCTCTTTTAGCTGATCAATTTTTAAAACGCTATAATATGCTCAATAACAAAAATATCGCTGGATTCACTTCAGCCGTGTATACCCAGTTCTATGCCTACCAATGGCCTGGTAATATTAGAGAACTAGAAAATGCCGTGGAACGAGCAGTAGTACTGTGCCAAACAGAACACATTACTGTGGCAGACATTCCCTTTGAAGTAGCACATGCAGCACCGCTAGAGGAGACAGAGAAAGTTCCTACAACTACCGTGAGCATCATGCGCGAAGCTAAAGAGTCGACCGAGAGGGAATATATTATTCAGGCTTTAGAGCGCAATGAGCGCCGCGTCGCCGCTGCTGCCAAAGAACTAGGGATGCATCGGTCGACCCTTTATCGTAAGATGGAAGCGCTCAATATAGACATAGACATGTTGTAGGAATGCGACAAGTTGCGACATTTGTTGCACACTGTCGTCGCGACATTGCGACAACCTGTTGCTGGCTAAAGAATTCCCTCTCGTATATAATTTTATCTAAATTGTATTGTAAGACATTAACAGTAAACAAGTTACACTAGAATAATCATTAAATAAACACCTCTCGTTATTTAGTTGGCATGCTTAATGCAACATAGTTAGTATGAAACTAGCGATAACCGTATACAACGGGCGCATAGCACCTTTATTCGATGTAGCCAAACAAGTGCTCATTGTTGAAACAGAGGGGTTTGGAAGCCCAGTTACTAAGGTGACCACCATTGAATTACACAGTGATTCAGTTGCCCAAAAAATAGCAACTTTAGCTGCTATGGGAGTCAAGGCATTAGTGTGTGGAGCCATATCACGAGAATATGAAGAAGCTCTACTGAATGCCGACATTGAATTAGATGCGTATGTCGCTGGGGATGTGACCGATATCTTAGAGGCATGGCAACGAGGCATGATGCATCAGCGTCGTTATTCTATGCCAGGCTGTCAACGTCCAAGACACCGCTGCAGGGGTAGAAGAGGGCAAGGACAGGGTAGAGGTCAACGTTGGA
>CAZGDR010000141.1:0-1799 GCA_964524755.1 uncultured Spirochaetaceae bacterium | reverse complement strand
TTCCAGATAGGAGTCCACTAGCTAATGGGACACGTGCAATTATGGAAACTCCCTGGTGCTTAGCCTTATCAAATAGCTCGGCAATGAGCTTCTGACGATATATATTAAAAATAACCTGTAACGAAGCAATCCCCTCTTCCTTTAGAGAAATGAGCCCCTCTTCTACCGATTCAACACTCACCCCAAAGTCTCCTATTTTACCTTGTTTTTTAAGATCTCTCAGAACATCAAACACAGCCCCATCAGCTAGGATTTCCTGGGGGATACAATGGAGTTGAATAAGGTCAAGCCTTTCCACTTTTAAACGAGAAAGTGAATTTTCTGTATGCCGAATCATCGCTTCAGGGGTAAAGTTTTCCGGCCAACCTGGATTGGAATTACGACCCAACTTTGTTGCAACATAAATTTTATTAGGGTAGTCGCTTAAGAATTTACCGATGAACTTCTCACTTCTTCCATCACCGTACACATCAGCCGTATCAAAGAACGTTATTCCTGCCTCAGTGGCAGTATGGAGTATTTCCATAGCCGTTTTCTCTTCGACTGTTCCCCATCCTCCTCCAATTTGCCAAGTACCGAGGCCAACTTCGGATACCATCGTCTTATCTGAACCAAAAGGTCTCTTTTTCATTATTAACCCTCCATTACATGAGTGATAACTAAACATACGTAGGGACCTCACCAAGAGTCAAGCGACACTCGGTGTAGAAGCTCTCCTTTGACACCATTCTCACTTATTTATAACCACTAAAGGAGATGCGTATTGGGCATCTTAAGGACTTTTTGGGTATAATACTTCCAAAGTTCCCCCGATCAAGGTAATATGAAGAGGTAGTTATATGTATATAGATTTGGAGGAAATGATGGAAGCAGCAAAAAATCCTGTAGCACTGGTCACTGGATCTAGTCGTGGTATTGGTCGCGGTATTGCCATGCAGTTGGCAAAAGAAGGCTTCTCGGTAGCTATCACCTACGTAGGAAACAAAGAAGCGGCCAAACAAACAGCACAAGAATGCTATGACTTGGCTGGCGATACTGGCGCTTTTTTTGAGATATTCAAAGCAGATATAGGCAGCAAGGAAGACCGCAAATCTCTGGTAGATGCAGTATTCACTACATTCGGCACCATCGACATCTTGGTCAACAATGCAGGAATAGCGCCAAAAGTTCGCGCAGATATTATCGATGCTTCAGAAAAATCTTTTGAAGACTTAGTAAGAACCAATACACAAGGCCCCTACTTTCTCACCCAAGCAGTAGCAAAGCGGTGGCTCGAAGGAGGAATCCCCTCTCGAATTGAATCGGGATACAAGGTGGTCTTTGTAACCAGCATCTCGGTCGATACTGTATCCATTAATCGTGGAGACTATTGTATTTCTAAAGCCGCTTTATCAATGGGAGCCTCTCTCTGGGCTGCACGTTTGGCGCCTCATGGCATGCAAGTATATGAAATAAGACCAGGCATAGTCGCCACCGATATGACGGCCAAGGTAAAAGACAAGTACGACTCACTCATCAAGGACGGCCTCATTCCACAAGAACGTTGGGGAGAACCCAGCGATACAGCGAAGGCTGTCGCAGTCCTAGCAAAAGGATATTTCCCCTATTCGACTGGAACAGTCATCTTTACCGATGGAGGAATGCATATTCCACGTCTTTGACCCCAGAGAAACTTCAATCAAAGAACACCAGAAAGGCCGAATATTCATTAATGTATGAGAATATTCGGCCTTCTTTTTATAATCAGATATTGTTTACAAGAGCATCAACGACAATGCGGGTACGAAGGTAATGACCAA
>CAZGDR010000140.1:0-1877 GCA_964524755.1 uncultured Spirochaetaceae bacterium | reverse complement strand
TCTCACCCATTGTCTACGTAATTGGTCTAGATATAATAAATACAACACACTCGGGAGGGGATTAATAATATAAAATATATAGGTCACCAAGGTGAGTATGAAACGAGAGCCCTGGAAGGTTCTACCTGAGAAGATATCAACCGCTAATTCGAAAATAATGATCAACAAAGCAGAGATTAACAAAGCCACAAACAACGAGTCCTGCACCTGTCGTCGCCCTCCCTGCCCCAATACATAAAAAAGCAGGATTGACACTAGGATAATCCCCGTTAGTGAATTCTGTATGTAATAGAGTAGCGGCACTAATACCTCCAATACAGAGAACTGTACTTAAGTATAGGCAGAAATATGATTTCCACAAGGAGTTTTCGACCATTTTATGCAGGTAATATTTTTTAGAGGTCTCTTTTTATCATTAAAACTAAGAGATATGAGGTGAACGTTTAAAAATCAGCCATTTCCACAACTACTCGCCCACTGGTGACAAGGCTTTTCGAAGAAATTTTAAACTGGTCGTGAATGAACTCATCCTCATCGTACTTCTCTCACTTCACTACTCTTGCAACAACTCAACCGTTTGAACCACATAGACAAAGGTCTCAGCATTAAGTTTCTCAGTAAGGATAGTTTTGCAGACTTGGTATTTCCGCGGTTTACTCCTCTGATGCCTTTGAAATATTGGGAATAATCATCGCTGAGATATTTTTCTCAGCTAGCACAACAAGCTGTAGCATCAATGGTGTCCTGCAATACCTCTGTAAACCTTCCATAGCTCCTTTTTGCTGATTGAAGGATTTATAGACTGGGTTTTAATAGAGCACAATCTTGATTCAGCAAGGGCAATTCGTCCCCTGCCCCCCCAAAATAGTTGAAGAGCTCATCAGAAAGCCCGTACAGGCCTGACCCTGTAACTGTAGTCCCGATTGTAGTAGTACGAACTCCCACTGAGGAAGGTTTGGTACAACACGTAGTCTGCATTATACTCTGAGGAACTCAAGTAGCTGTCGTCAGAAAAATCTCCAAGATTGTTCTTCTTTAGATTTAGATATATCCGATTTAGCTCATCTATCGATGGCAGGAACCAGTCGTCATACCCTCCCCCTCTATAAAGGGAGGAGACAAATACAATAACATCTCATAGGGATTCGGTTGATAAGACTTTCCTACATAGTTAGAAGGGCATTATACAACCTTTTTTACCCCCAAAAAGAATAATCTTATTGTGTTACTCACCACGCTAGGTGGATGTTGTCTTATTTATAAAAGATACATGCATAATTACAGAAAATTGTGAACTTGTTGAATAAAGATGTGATAAATGGGGTCTAAAGTAGACCAGATCCTACCCATCTTATCTTAGCTTTGGCGCTCGCACTCTACAAAAATCTGCATTTGTTACCGTTATTTTTAGATGGTTATAAATAGCAGATTACCAAGCTTCTACAAAGCAATATATGATAGATGAATAAGTATCAGCTGGCATAGAATAATAAGTTAACCCATTACCAACATAAATTCTTATTTCACCATTGAGAACATATTGTTTTTGCGTTTCTCCATACACTGGACTCACTGCATCAATTTTATGGGAAGTAGTCGGGAACATAACATTCGTGGAATCGATTTTCACCACCTGAGAACTGTAGGGAATAATAGATTGGAAAGCAACGTTATAAGGAAAACTACTCATGCCGGCACTAAATTTAAAATCAGTCGCAATTCCTCCACTATCTGATGAAAAATATACTCTAGCGGGCTTATCAAGCGAATTATAACGTAAAATCCCAACTAAATAACTAGTGCTCGGAGTTTGGCGATCCTTGAATTCTTTAAAAGGAATAATATCATGAGCCACGCTTTCATCATTAAATGCATAA
>CAZGDR010000139.1:0-1919 GCA_964524755.1 uncultured Spirochaetaceae bacterium | reverse complement strand
CTCACGGTTTCACCAGCTTTAATTGTTCGAGAAATACCATCAACGGAAACTGTCAAAGGATCATTCGACAGTTTTTCATCTTTAGTCGAAGCATAGAGTTGTATGCAAAGCTCTCCACCTCCCCGATTTATGATGTCTTCCATTTTATGGCGGTGAAAATGCATGGGAGTCTCTTGGTCATTTTGGACAATCATGATTTTTTCAGCATATTTCTTGTTTGATTTACCCGCTAAGTTACCGTTACGGAGGGTAAAGAGGAACAATCCGCGACGAGAAAAGTCACCTGAACCAAAATCGGTTACGTCCCAACCGAGCATACAATCTTTAATTTCATCGATCTCAGATCCTCGTGATTTCCAATCTTCTGGGCCCCAATAAGCCCAAGGGGGTAAATGCCAAGCGTGTTGAGCTAAAAACTCTTTGGCATACCGCTGGATTGCATTAACTTCACTTCTCTTCATTGCTACCTCACTTTATCTTATAGGTGTTTTTTGCGCCACTCTAGTACTGTTTCGACCATTGCTAAGAAGCCCTCTGGGGGTACGTAATCGGCAATCTGATTGCCTGATCCAATCGCGATCCCTTTCTTTCCTTGGCAATAGGTGAGTATTTCAGTGACATATTTCTTAATTGATGCTTCATCTTCAGTACACAATACATTCATATCGATGCCGCCAAAATTACCAATTTGATCTCCATATTTTTCCACCCACGTGGAAAATGGAGCAATGGAGTCTTCATTGGAGTGTTTGGCATCGATACCGGTGGCGATAATGTCATCCATAACAGAGAAGATGTGCCCACAAGTATGTAATAAGAAAGGCTTGCCATGGGCATGAACTTGTGTAACGATCTTTTCATACTCAGGAATGATATTGCGCCGAATAACCTCTGGTTGCAGTAAGGTTGAGGTTTTAAAACCTAGATCATCTCCAAACCTGCACACCGCATACATGTCTGCATATTGCTCAAGAAATTGTTCCCAGATAGCAACGAACATATCACCGACTTTTTTAAAGAGTAAATCAAAAGCTTCTTGGTCATCTACCATGAGATAAGCTAATTCAGTGAAAGGGACAAAATCTTGAACGGTCTCGAAAATTCCATTCCCGACCCCTCCTACCGCCTTCATCCCTAAAGGCAGTTGTAGTGCTAGAGCGTCAAAGAAGGGCCCGAAGCGTTCAAAATAACGTTTCGGCATCTCTTCCCAGGGGTAGGCTAGAATGTCTTCTCGGTTGGAAACTAACGTTTTACCATACCCCATCAGCCCTTCTCCATTTTGGACTAACTCAACGACACATCCTTCAAAAGGAACTGTGTCATAGCCATGCTTCACTAAGAATTGAGTATAACGACGGAAGAATTCATTCTTATCCTTCGCATCTCCTTCTAATAAAACACTACTGTTGGTGTTCGTAATGGTATCGAAGAAACCATTACAGACGTTATGTTCATAGAGTGGTAAATAGGGAGTGAGCCTATTATAGGCAGCATCTAAAACCACTGTGTAATCAGGTTGGTAGGTCATCTTCATCCTCCGCTTTAAAAACTATTTACAGCATCGTACATGGCCACAATATTTTCAGGTGGTACTCCATCTACAATATTGTGCACTTGGTTAAAGACAAATCCGCCATCTTTCATCAAGATTTCACAGTTTCTCTTCACCGATTCACTTACTTCATGGGGAGTTCCTGAGGCTAATACATGTTGAGTATCGACGCCTCCACCCCAAAAAATGATATCTTTGCCAAATTCACGTTTCAACCGTTTAGGATCCATGCCGGTGGCACCGATTTGAACAGGATTGAGAATATCTACACCTGCTTCGATTAAGTCTGGAATGATGTCTGAGATTGCTCCGCAACTATGTAAGAACACTTTAGCATTACTGTGATCATGTACATATTGGAAGAGTT
>CAZGDR010000138.1:0-2019 GCA_964524755.1 uncultured Spirochaetaceae bacterium | reverse complement strand
CCTTGACCTGCTCATTACGAGTGAGCTGCTCTACCCCTGAGCTATTTTGGCAATCACTAAGAATCGGTACCACAGTAGCGAATTTTTTCGTAAAAAGCAAGGCATCGAATTAGGGAGATCGCCCTTGACCAAAGCTATAATACCATCTACGTTATATCGACGGAGCTGGACTCCGATTGGAGTATATTCTGAATAAAAAGTATACCCGGTATTATCCGGAATCCTCGGTTCCCGAGGAGAGAGTTTTAGCCATACGCATTAAAGTTAATCGCAGTGCGAGAGCAGGAACTTCGTGGTCTCCCGCAGTTGCCGATTTTTATATGGAAATATTTCCTGAAATGTTAGAATTAGGTGCGACTTTAGACGACTTTTTTCGAATATTCGATGGAGTTGATTGAAAATGAAGGTCTTAGGGATTGAGACATCCTGTGATGAGTGTGCGGTTGCGGTTGTCGAAGATGGGCAAAACATTTTAAGTAATATTATAGCTACACAAATTCCATTACATACCCCCTATCAGGGGGTAGTCCCTGAAATTGCCTCTAGACTTCATACTGAATGGATTTCTCAGGTTGTCCAAAGTGCCTTAGAGAAGGCTGAAGTGAACGTAGCCGATATTGATGCGGTTGCCGTAACCAACCGACCTGGACTTCTTGGGTCACTTTTGGTAGGGGTGAATTTTGCCAAGGCTTTTGCAGCTACCCGAGAAATTCCCTTTATTGGTATTGATCACATTCGAGCTCATCTCTATGCCTCACAGATTGAACACCCGTTAGCATACCCTTACCTAGGAGTCCTTGTTTCTGGTGGGCATACAGTAATTTGCAAAGTTAATGATTATGATACCATTGAAGTCTTAGGAACGACCATTGATGATGCTATAGGTGAAGCGTTCGATAAAGTAGCGAAGCATTATAACTTTGGGTATCCTGGTGGCGTTGCTATCGATCGTTTAGCGCAGAAGGGAGATCCATTAGCGTTCCTATTTCCTGGACCTTCTTTACATAAAGGAGATCACTCCTACGATGTTTCCTATTCAGGCTTAAAAACAGCAGTAATTAACCAGTTAGATCAATTTTGGAATGGTAGTTCGCCTAAAACTGCTGAGAATATAGCAGCTTCCTTTCAGAGAACTGCTGTCGGAATTCTTATGAAGCGGGTACGGAAAGCATTAGAAGATACTGGCTTAACTCGTTTAGCAGTTGGAGGAGGGGTGGCTGCTAACAGCTTCCTCCAATCTGAGATGAATAAGCTGGAGGGAATTGAGATTGCGTTCCCTTCACTGCCGCTATGTACCGACAACGGAGCTATGATTGCTGCTTTAGCATACCGCTATTTAGATGATGGTATTCAATCATCGTTAGATCTAACCGCTTCTGCACGAGTAAGTGCATTTAAAAAAAGCTACCCTTAGGAGGTATTATGCAGACTTTTGATTTAGATTCAGCGATTCGTAAAATTCATGATTTCCCTAGAGCCGGAATTCTATTCTATGACATTACGAGTATTCTAACGAACCCACCTGCATTTCAATATTGTATTGACCGTATGTGTGAAATGTATAAAGACAAAAATATTGATGCAATTGCTTGTGTTGAGGCGCGTGGTTTTGTATTTGCTGCCCCTTTTGCCTATAAACTAGGCCTTCCTCTGATTCTGGTGCGTAAGAAAGGAAAGTTACCAGGAAAAACTAGAGAAAGGAAGTACAATCTTGAATATGGACAGGACTATGTCTCTATTCATGAAAGTGATGTCGAGGCAGGTTCAAGAATTCTCATTGTGGACGATCTTATTGCTACAGGTGGTACAATCCGCGCTGCAGCTGAACTTATCGAAGAGATGCAAGGTATAGTTGTCGGTATTTTTGGGATTATTGGCTTACCTTTTCTCGATTATGAGAAGGCTTTACCTACCTATAAAATTGATACGTTAATCACCTATGATAGTGAATGAGATGTGACCAAGGGTTGACAAATAATCGTGTATTCTATACATTCAACGAGGATTTGACATGTTGGG
>CAZGDR010000137.1:0-2027 GCA_964524755.1 uncultured Spirochaetaceae bacterium | reverse complement strand
CGCCAGATCCTGTGCAAGCTTTAGAAGTAGCCGTACTCGATCTCTATCAGGCGGGCGAGCTCCGCTCAGCTAGAAACCTTTCAGGTGGGGAGAGCTTTTTAGTCAGTTTAGCCCTCTCTTTAGGACTCTCTACTATTGCGAGTAAAAATGTGCAAGTCGATTCTCTCTTCTTAGATGAGGGGTTTGGGACTCTCGATGAAGAGACGTTAGAGATGGCCTTGAGTGCCTTAGTAACGTTACATAATCAGGGGAAGTTAGTGGGTATAATTAGCCATGTTGGAGCGTTGCAAGAACGTATTCCTACCCAGATCTCGGTCACTCCAGTTGCTGGAGGTATGAGTCAGATAGTAGGACCTGGTTGTTCCCAATTAGCGTGATCTGATATTTTTTCCTCTGAGTAAAGAAAAAAGTTGAACACGGTTAGAGACTTTTAATTTTCCGTAGATGTTTTTAATGTGAGTTTTAACCGTATTGGTTGAAATAAATAGGTGCTCAGCAATTTCGCGATTGGTTTTTCCTTGGACCAACTGTTCAATGATTTCTTCTTCCCGCATTGAAATTCCCTGTTGGGTTAGAAAGCCTTGAGGGATTCCTTCCTGTAGGTACGGTGCTTCATAATCCTGGAAGTAGCGGCGACTAATAAACCAATAGAGATACACTACAAAAACTGCAAAGCTTAAAAAGGCTAATTTAAAAGTGTGTTCTTTGAAGAAGATTAAATCAAGAGGGAGGGTGAAAACAAGAGGGAGGAATGTAGCACTAATACCTTTTAACAGGTTCTCTTGTTCCCATCCAGAAGCCCTTTTACGATACATTAGTGAAGTTATACCATGGGCCACCATAAGCATACTGGCACTAAAGAAGTGGTAGCCAAAGGTCATATTCATAGCAAAGACCCAATCTCCTTGACTCTGTCCAATAATAAAAAAGAGGCTTAAGATAAGGAACAGAGCTACGATTACCACTACAATCTGATTCCCTGTTTTTCGTTGATTCTCCGTTATAGGCAGTAAGGCAATCAGATAGCGGCTCATCATAAACAAAAGGGCCGTGGTGAGTAGAATTGAAGATAGAGTTATCCACAAACAGAAAATTTCATAGGTTTTTCCTGAAAGTTGTTGGGGAGGGTAGACTCGGTGCACATAGGTCATGAGCATGGTGAGGCAGATTTGGAGGCATAGAGGCGTTAAGACTAAGAGAAAATCTTTAGTATAGGCATCCCGGGCTCTCACGTGTAACAAAATGCACAAACAAGTTATTGAGAGGACAAGAGCAGTAACAGCAAATAACAGAATGTCTCCGATGATAAACACAATCCGTCTCCTAGGGGGTTATTGGGATACAGTTTATCATAATGAATAGTTGATGACTATAGGAGTAACCAATAGCAATCCCATCATAATTCCTATCTTTCAGGAATGTTTGGTATGAATCCTTGTAGGTCAGGGATACTGAAGTTGGGTGGGAATTCATGTGTATAGACTTTATAAAAAACATTGTTCATCCCAAAAGGACCCACTTTGCCCCGTATAATAAGGTCTCCATCTTGCACCCAGCAATCACATGCATACATGCGACCGGAGCGGGGATCGAGGATCCTCCCTCCACGCCATTTATTACCGTCGGGCACAAGGTTCCAGAAAAGGTCGATGGTAATTAATAAAGGGTTACCAGGAAGCTTTTCTACTTGCTTGCTAGGATTATCTAGTGTATCAACCAGCTCTCCTGTTTTTTCATCGTAACTAACAACAACTCGACCAAATAACTTAGTCTCGTGTTCATACACAGCAATAATGGATGTGGTAAATCCTTGTTTGGAATCTATACTTTTCCAAAAACCTATGGCATCGGGGAGTTCTCCTGCTGCAAGCAGAGAAGAACCCATAATAATTACAATGAGCAACAGTAATATTAATTTTCTTCTAATCATGAGGTGCCTCCTTTTAGAAAAGGTAGCTTATTCCTAGTTTTAATGCGTCATTACCTGTCCAAGTCTTAAATATACTGTCCTCACCTTTTCCAATTGA
>CAZGDR010000136.1:0-2178 GCA_964524755.1 uncultured Spirochaetaceae bacterium | reverse complement strand
ATATGCCACGTGGAGATAGAACAGGAAGAAATGGAGCTGGTCCAATGACAGGACGAGGGCTCGGATATTGTGCAGGAAATACTGTGCCCGGTTATATGGCTGGGGGAAGAGGCTTTGGAAGAGGCCGCGGTATGGGAATGGGAATGGGATTTGGTAGAGGAATGGGTTATGGCGGCGGCTTTGGCTATGCACCACCAGGTAACTACTATGGTCCAGTTGCACCATTTTATGAGCCGGTAACACCGGTATCTGAAGTTGAAGCATTAACTCTCCAAGCTAAGAACTTAGAGACGCAGTTAAGTGCGATCACAAAAAGATTAGAGGCTTTAAACAAGGGAGAAGAGGCATGAAGGTAGCATTTACAGCTGCAGGCGATACACTAGAGGCCCCATTCGATAACCGATTCGGGCGTGCTGAAAAGTTTATAATTTACGACACAGACACTGATACATTTACGGTGCTGGATAATGCGCAAAATTTGCAGGCACCCCAGGGTGCCGGAATTCAAAGCGCCCAACACATAGTCAACAGTGGGGTGAAAGAATTGGTAACTGGAAATCTGGGACCAAAAGCAGCACAGGTCATCTTTGCGGCTGGGATCTCAGCCTACCATGCTAATGCCGAAACAGTAGCTGAAGCGCTGGCAATGTATAAATCAAAAGCGCTCAAGCCTTTGAGAGATGCTAATGTCGAAGGACATTGGGTATGAAGATAGCGGTAGCTTCGGGCAAGGGAGGAACCGGTAAAACCTTTGTGACAGTTAACCTTGCCCGTGCCATAAACACCCCCGTAGCTGTCTTGGATTGTGATGTAGAAGAACCTAATAGTAGTCTGTTCCTGCAAGGCGATTTTGTCAGTGAACAAACGGCAACACTCTTAGTACCGAGTGTCAACGAAGAGTTGTGCGATGGGTGTAGAGTGTGTGCCGATGTGTGTCAGTTCAATGCCATTGCCGTTATTGCAGGAACTCCTTTGATATTCGAAGATTTGTGCCATGGCTGTGGAGCCTGTACTCGATTCTGTCCTCAAGGAGCTATTACTGAAGTGCCCCACAGGATCGGTAATATTACGGTTTCTGTATCAAAAAAGGTGACCTTAATTGAAGGTCGGTTAGATGTTGGTAAGGCCTTGTCAGTCCCCGTGATTCGACAGGTGAAAGCACATGAAGTTGCAGCTCAACATGAGACGATCCTTCTCGATGCCCCTCCCGGCACGAGTTGTCCTGTAGTATGGACGCTTAGTGGTTGTGATGCAGTGGTCTTAGTAGCTGAACCAACTCCCTTTGGGTTACACGACCTAGAGATTGCTGTAGAAACAGCACAGGAGATTGGCATTCCGTTAGGAGTTGTCATTAATAAAGAGGGGTTAGGCGATGACCGTGTTTCAATCTATTGTCAGGAGAAAAATATCCCTATATTAGGACGAATTGCACATGATCGTCGTATTGCTACCGTGTATGCGCGTGGTGGCATGGTTGTGGAAGAGATTCCTGAATACCAAGTTGTGTTTTCCCGCATTTGGGATGAGGTGCAAAAATTAGCAACAGCGGGAGGCAAAACAGATGTCTAAGAAGGGGAAATTAAAGGAACTGGTAATTCTCAGTGGAAAAGGAGGGACCGGTAAAACAACATTAACGGCAGCTTTCGCCGCTCTGGCTCCTTCTCTAGTGCTGGCCGACTGTGACGTCGATGCAGCTGATCTACATCTTATCATGAGTCCTACAGTACTCCAAACGGATGATTTTATTGAAGGTAAAGAGGCTATTGTAGAGCGCTCTCTTTGCACCGGTTGCGGGTTGTGTAGTGAAGTGTGCCGTTTCGATGCTTTCATTGAAGAGAGTGATGGAACCTATAGTATAGATCCTGTCCGGTGTGAAGGATGTGGTGTTTGTGTCCGTGTTTGTCCCGAGAAGGCCATTAAGTTTGAAGATCGTCATTGTGGTAAGTGGATGATCAGTGATACTCGGTTTGGTACTATGGTGCATGCTCGCCTAGAGGCTGCCGGAGAAAATTCGGGATTATTGGTAACTTTGGTGCGTAAGGAAGCTCGACGGATTGCCTTGGAGCAAGAAAAAGACTTATTGTTAGTAGATGGACCGCCGGGAATTGGCTGTCCCGTTATAAGTAGTGTTACTGGTGCTGATGCAGTAGTGTTAATAACTGAGCCGAGTGTATCAGG
>CAZGDR010000135.1:0-2239 GCA_964524755.1 uncultured Spirochaetaceae bacterium | reverse complement strand
GCCATATATTTCTTTCTTTGGAGATTGAGCTTGCTGTGGGATTTTAAGACCATAATCAAGGCTGCTACCAGTAAACTAATGATGAGGAGAGCAAAAATAAAAATTTGTTTCCCATAGGTTGCGATGACCATGCTGGGGGTAATAATACGTTCAACTTGGCTGGTTGCCTCAAGAGTAATATTGTTTAACTCAGAAGGGGTAAATGAAGCCAGCGCTTTTTCTATAATAGAAATAAGAAGTGGGTCGTCTTTAATAAACAAGATTCTATAAGCTCGTTCTTCTTTGCTTTGAGGTATGGTATAGATGTTTCGAAAACCATGTTGAAGCGTGTAGAATGCCAGCGAGTAGGCGTTGCCATAACCAAAATCAGCTAGACCTGAGTCAACCGCCCTTATAGCATCTTCTCTAGAGAAGAAATAGATAGCCTGGTCCTCACGGATGCCTTCTGGTAAAGCGCTACCATAGGTAGCAGCGAACCGTTTGTTTTTTAATTCTTGAGCATTAACGTCGGTGTTAATGTAAAGGATAGTATGGGAGTATAAAAAAGGTGTAGAGAGTTTGTAGTTAGGTCGAGCATATTGGTCGGGTATACCAAATAAGATATCAGCACCATCGCTGGCATAGGCGCCATCAAGCTGGCCCAGTTTTTCTAAAAGAGTATAATTAAAAGATAAGCCAGTCCTTCTTCCAATCTCTTGTAAGACATCAACTGCAATACCTCTAATTTTTCCCTTAGAATCGGTGTATTGAATAGGTCCTGAACCATCTACAGAGACTGCTCGTACAGGTGCGCGGTGTTCAATATAGGAGAGTTCTTCAGGAGTCAAATTAAGCGAAGCAAAGAGGCTTTGGTAGAGCACCAAAAAGAAAAAGAGGATGGCTATGATTCGATTGTGTGTACCCACGATGCGAAGTCTCTCCTAATTAAGTTGATAACAATACTAGACTCAATCCAAAAAATAGTCGAGGTCGATCAGGTTATTATTTAGATGACAAAGGATTGTTTTCTGACCAACTCTAACGTATCATGAATTATTATTGGTGAAATTGGAGGGATTATATGAAACTCCGCTATTTTACAGGAATATTTAGAACGTATGACTTACAGTTTATTAGTGCAGAGAAAGTTTCAGAAGATTATGTTGTAGTAAAATTGCAGGCACAAAAACCAATTGATTGGGAAGCCGGGCAGCATGGTCTATTTACCTTGCCTGGCAAAAAGATTAAAGGTAAGCCCTTTCGAGTTTTTACCCTAGCTAGTACACTTGGTGAAAACACTATTCTTCTTGGAACTCGTACCGGAGAAACACCCAGCCCTTTTAAACAGGCACTTTTGGATATGAAAGAGGGGGAGATTGTTAAGTTACGCGGGCCAGGTGGTTGGTTCGTTGTAAAAGATAATACTAGCCCTATAATTATGCTTGCCACCGGTGTAGGTATTACCCCCATGCGTGCTATGCTCTATTCACTTAAAGATGATGCGTCACGTCCTATACATCTTATCCATAGTGCACCAGACTTTCATCTTTTCTCTGATGAATTCAACGAACTGCAGAAGAAGAACAAACAGATTGAGCTAACCTATGTAGCCAACCGGGAAGAGTTCAAAGAGGCGATAAAAGCAGTAACCGCACAATATGGATCATCTGGGTACTACTATATTGCTGGATCTCCCCATACTGTGGCAGCAACCAGAGCTCTTTTAAAGGCACAAGGGATCAAGAGACGAAGAAGTGTCCATGAATCATTCATGGGGTATAAGCAATAAGTACATGCTCTCTCACCTGAGTGCGGAAGCTACGTAACATTCTCTTTGCTAAATCATTAAATGAGCCAAGCGGGGACATACCAGTTTTTGGTATCAATGGGTATGAGGTCTTCAACTAAGTTTTCTTGCTTGATTTAGGTTGTTACGAATTCCTGAAATCCTGTATTAAGTTTGAGTTAAATAGCATAAATAATTTTTAGTCTGGCTAAAATTTCATTTAAAGATAATGTTTTGATGCCAAGAGCCTTAAGATTTAACCCAGAGTCGGTCACAATTTTCTCTGTAAAGAGTGATAAATCTTTCTTTACAAGCTGTGGGCATTCTATTGAAAAGTTTCTAGGAAGTAACAGGAATAATCTGAAAATATCGTTTTTATGTTTTCTTATATCTCTGGAGTCAATTTTTTCTCCGTTATTTTTTCTTTCTGTTAAATCGAGCCAAGCCCGAGCTTTTAATGGTATGAGTATTTCT
>CAZGDR010000134.1:0-2246 GCA_964524755.1 uncultured Spirochaetaceae bacterium | reverse complement strand
TAGCATCTTCAGTTCGGACAATTTTACTTTTACCGTACCGTTTATTTACTCCGTGGTCATGTAAACCCAAGATTGCTGGAAGAGGCCCTTTATGGTTTTCTGGTTTAAGAAAGTAAGCTTCAGTTGCCCCTCCAAACGGGAGCTGCCAAGATAGTTTTTCAATTTGTAAACCATCATAATTTTTGGTCCAAAGTAAAGCAACTTTAGGGGCTGCGAGCTCAGGAGCAAGGACAAAGCTTTCGAACACTTTACGGGCTTGTTCACGCCACTTTCCAACATCTTTATAGGCTGGGTTTAAAAACGAATACTCAGGTACACGCTCTAAATTCATTTGCTCAGCTAACCAACGACTATAATCTCCAAGCAATAATGGTGTTTCAGACATGACAAACCTCTCTATTTTTTGATTTCTACTTCTATTCCCCGCATATCCCAAGCTGCTTTAAGCATGGCAAAATATTTATTATTGGGTAGGTAGTCGGGAACGGAGTTTCCAGTACCTAGGGCAAAAGAGCCCTTTTCAGCTGTTTTTTCTAACAAAGCTCGTGAACGATTATAGACGGCCTCTGCAGATTCCATAATCATATAGTTCACATCAACTCCACCAAGAATAGCAATCTCGTTATGATAAAGGTCCCACGCCTTTTCAACCGGCATAATAGAGTCTTCAAAAGAGTGCTTGCCTTCATAGTTTTCTGTAATCCAATGGAACACTGGATAGACATTGCCACACGTATGGAGTAAGGCAGGCTTGTTTTGGGCATGGATAACTTCAGCTATTTTCTCATGCCAAGGGATTAACCAGCGCTCCATATGCTCAGGAGACAACAATGTTTGGGTATTAAAACCCCAGTCATCATTCGAAAGACAAGCTCCCACAGAATCAAAGGTGGCAACTTCACTGTAATAGCGTACTAAGCGTGTTCCTACGGCTTCAAAGAGGGCGTCAACTAGATCTTCTTGATCGACCGTCATGTAACAAAGATTTTCATAACCCGTCAACGAGATTACAATCTCTTCAACTCCACCTGGTCCACTGGGAATCAGCTTCATCCCCTCAGGAAGGTGCTTAGCAACTTGCTCTAAGTAGCGATAATCTCCGATTGTGTAATCGGGCCAAGGGTATGTTTCAAACGCTTGCCAAGAATCAATATGGGAACCTTCATTCAATGAATAGGTCCGTTGGTCTGCATGGTGTTCGCGTAGTTCAGGAAAATAGAGGGCGTCAGGAGGTAATAAGGTGGCATAATCATACCCGAGATGATGAAAAGCGAGGGTCATTTTCATCCTCTCGGTAAAATCGGCATCACCTGAAGGTATTTCTGCGTCGTCGACGACCGCATTATAGACATTGTCGTTCATGTAGAATTCAAACAGAACTGGTCGTGAAGGACTTTTTTTCTCCAAAACAGTGAGTAACTCTGAAAAATCTGGTTGAATAGGTTTCACTAACAGGCCTCCAGTAACAATATTTTTACTTTAACTGTACAGATGAGTTTAACCTATGGTACAAATAAATAAAAGAAGAGGGAGGTAAAGTAATGCAGAAATCCTTACACATTCCTGAAATACCTAAGGCCTTGTTGGAATCAAACCCATTAAAACGCCTGCAAATAGTACGCGAATTGGGCGTACAGGGAGTTCTTACACCCCAAAAGTGGCAACCCTACGCTACTAATGCTCAAGGTGTTTCCGTCAAATTCTCTCTTGGATATGCTCAATCAATGCTGTATGCCTACTTCAAGGTGAATGAACCGGAAATAAGAGCTGAACACACAAACCACAAAGCTGCTATCTGTGAAGATAGTTGCACAGAGTTGTTCATTCAAGGATCAGATGGACGGTATGCTAACTTCGAAGCTAATCCGAAAGGTGCTCTCCTAGCTTGTATTGGACCGGGAAGACAAAACAGAACCCCCTTAGATGATTCATTCTTTGACGCCATGCACATGCAGATTACTCGTCCTCATGCTAAAGAGTGGGAGATTTTAATGAGTCTTCCCCTAGATCTAACTGGAATAGTAGCTACAAACTCCCGTCTCAAAGGACAAAAACTACGTGGAAATCTCTATAAATGTGGCGATCTATTACAAAAACCCCACTATCTAGCTTGGTCAGATGTTCACACTGAAACACCAGACTTTCATAGACCTGAATTCTTTGGAGAGTTTATATTTGTGTAAAACACGAATGCTGAATGAATTAATAGGATAGTATCTGTTTCTTGTAATTGGCTACGATATTAC
>CAZGDR010000133.1:0-2273 GCA_964524755.1 uncultured Spirochaetaceae bacterium | reverse complement strand
GTAAGGTCAGTGACGTTACCATCTTCAAAATAGGCACGGCCTCTCGCTAATATTACGAGAGGAAAACTCGCTTCAAAATTATCAAGATTCATCGTCTTCTTCTTGATAGTACAAATTGCTGCTATGTAAAAACTCCCACTTGGGACAAGATTTTTTGATGAAAGCAAAGAGGGCTCTTTTATCTTTAGCAAGATTTGGGTGTGCATCTATCCAATCTGTTACCAACTCATTGGCAAAATGGCATATATCATCTTCGATATAGACATGAAAGTCAGTTTTTGGATCCATGTCAAACTTGTAGAGACCTAAAATAAAACCCTGAATATATAAAGCTTCAAGGTTACACTTTCCTAATCGATGATATTTTTCAACTTCAGCGACAAACTCCTCCATGGCATCGTGAAACATGTCATAGGCAACTTCAGTTACATCACGATAACCTCCGCGCTGGCTCGTTACAGCATCCCAGCAATCTTCCACTGGTATAAAATTTAGCGTTGCACAGATCCTATTTGCCACTGCTTCCACCTGGATGGGGCGAAATACTACCTTTTTAGCTTCTTCCATGATAGCAGCCGCGAAGGCGTCGTCCCTTTGCCCCAACGCATATAGCACCTGCAAAGCTTGAGCACCACTTAACTCGTCAAAAGCATTAGGGGGATCGATAGCAGCACTCGTATTCTTATCCATACAAACTTCCTTTTAGGTAAAGCACTTTCTCCTCTTTTATGTAAGATGATCATTACATAGATACTAATACGACCAATCTATAATACGCAAGAGAAAAGCAGATAGTGCGATACTATATCAAAGGAAATTTTGAATCTGGAAGAGCAAATGAGTGTTAGGCCTGTTTATTGTCTTGAACTTCCCGTCTACTCCAACTCAAAATTCAGCCTCAAGTCTAAACTCCATCGCTCTGTTATCTTTAGGATGGGTAAAGTCCAGTTCAGAGGCATGCAACATAAGGCGCTCACTGCTGTCTTCATCTCCATAGAGTCTGTCCCCTACTATGGGGTGTCCTAATCCTAAGGGATGGGCACTGTGGACCCGCAGTTGGTGGGTACGACCGGTAAGGGGGGTGAATTCAATGCGGGTCACTAATCGTTTGTTTCGTGGTTCTGTACGAATCTTTTTCCACCTCGTGGTTCCCCACTTGCCTAATACTGGGTCATACTTTTGGCGAGGTTTATTCTCAGGGTCATAACGGAAGGCTAATGTTATTTCCCCTTTTTCTTCCTTTATAACCCCCTCTAAGAGTGCTATATAGCATTTGTGAACTCTACGCTGAATGAATTGAATTGAAAGATTGCGATGTGCTTCACGAGTAAACGCCAAGACGAGCAGGCCTGAGGTATCCATATCAAGGCGATGAACAGACGGTTGTTCCATGCAATCAGGAAATAGTCGTTTAACTCGAGAGACAATACAATCTTGTTTATCCACACCTCGGCCTGGAACAGAAAGAAGTCCACTAGGTTTGTTAATCACTATAATCTCTTCATCTCGGTAAATGATATCAAGACCGAGCAGGTGAGAGAGCAACGGCTTACACCGTTCATCACAGGGACTGTAGAACTCTTTATGCTCTTTATGGTGTGTAGGTTCCCCATAGAAGAATTCAGCCATACTGATAGGCTTTAATCCATGCTGAAAAGCATGGTTGAGCAATTTAGGAGCACAACAGTCTCCTGTTCCTGTAGGGGGAAGTTTTGTTCCAAAGATTTCTTTTATAGTTGTAATGGTTCCATCGATGCAATGAAACCGATAGAGGTTATATATATCTCGCTGAGTGCTCTGTGAGAGCTTTTTTCGTTGCTCTAAGAGTTCTTTGTTTCCATTCTCAATAGTGTGAGAAAGGTCTCCTATAGCCGCAGCACTGGCCTGAATGAGACTGTCGTACTGAACAATATCTAATGCTGGCAGGACCCAGCCTGGGACCTGCCACTGGCCATCATATTGTCCGCTGAAAGCTTTTAAGACCACTTCGTTGCCATCCCTATCACTACACACCAACACACCAAACATCATCCCTTTAGCAGGGCCAAAAAGGTAGTCTGTACTCACTTCGCGATTACCTTCAAAGTCGAGGCTTTGGTGTGTATCGAGATTACTCTGCAATTTAAGGCAATAGTCACGGGCTTTAGTAGTAGGCAGGGGATTTATCATGACCAACAGTCTAACAAAGAATACCTTTCCTGCCTATATAGAGCCCTACTCAGCTACATAATCGTCTTGTGTGAGTATAATCTCCCACCCATCTGTTAGGGGGT
>CAZGDR010000132.1:0-2286 GCA_964524755.1 uncultured Spirochaetaceae bacterium | reverse complement strand
TGGGATGGACAAACGATATCGATGAACAGTTCCATATATGAGTATCTCGTAGAGATGAACCCTGATACCGGTGAAATTGAACCCGTATTGGCTACAGAGTGGTCGACACCCGATGGGAAAGAATGGATATTTACTCTTCGCAAGGGAGTGACATACCATGATGGTTCTTCATTTGATTCTACAGATGTAAAGTTCTCCATTGAGCGTACGCAAGATCCCAAACTGGGCCACTTGAAAAAACAGGAATTTGAGATTGTCCAATCAGTAGAAGCAATCGATCCACACACGGTAATCATAACTCTCCAAGAACAGAGACCCATGTTTATCTATCAACTCATGGATTACAATATGGCTATGCTCTCAAGTGATTACGACTATGCCCAGTATGGCGAGTCAAAACCGATGGGTACCGGTCCTTTTAAAGTCAGCAGATACATTCCTAAAGAATCAGTTGTTCTAGAAAAGAATCCCTCCTATTGGAACCCTGAACTACCAAAAATTGATAAACTTCTCATTTATTTCGTGGCCGATATTGATGCCAGTATTTCGATGTTGGAAGATGGTCGCGTCGATATCGTTCCCTATATTACCCCCATCATTCAACAAAGATTAGCGAAAATAGAGAGCATCAATGTAGTTTCTCCCTACCAAGAACATCGATTTATATCGATGAATGTTGATGAGAAACCTTGGGGTGATAACCGGGTTCGCTTAGCCTTCAAGTATGCTATGGACCCTCATATAATTGCTAAAAGCATCTCACAAATGAATCTTGGTGAAGGTGTTGAGTATAATGAGACTCCTCTCTTGAATATGCACGCTCAATTCAAAGAAATCCCTTTGAGAGTACGGGATATAGAGAAGGCAAAATCACTGTTAGCTGAAGCTGGATATCCCCATGGAGTCACTGTTGACTTGTATTTTGCCTCAGATTATCCATTCAGCAATGCACTTGCCCAAACGGTACAGGAACTTGCTTCTCCTGCTGGGTTCAAGTTAAAACTCAAAGGCAACACACGAGATATTTACCTCTCTCAATATTGGCTTAACGTTCCTCTCTCCATTACTGGTTGGGGTGGACGCGTTGATCCTTCTATGATGTTGACTTTAGCTTTTAAAGGGGGAGGAGCTTGGAATGAATCACACTATGACAATCCTCAGGTGAATGAGCTTATAGACAAAATTTCTGAAGAAATAGACTATGAACAACGGCTCGCGTACTATCATGAACTGCAGGAAATCTTCTTCAAAGATGGCCCTCTTATCAATGTGCAAGTTCCGTTGTTAGTTGCATTGAGTGACAAAGTTTCGCATTATAGACAACCGCTGACCATGATTCCTCAGTACAAATATACGGATATTGAGCAGTAATAAAAAATTGTTGAATTTATAAGACAATCAAACCCCTAGGCTGCGATAATCAATACGAGCAGAATAGGGGTTTTTATACAGATGAGGGACATCAGTAGTAAAACCCATATAGGCATTCCTGAAAAAAGTAGCGAGTTTCCACATTCGTTGATTAATAATCAGGTTTGAAAAATCCTGTATTCTTGGAATTGTTTCCTATGTGATTGCTGGTAATCTGATATATACTTCACGTATCGAAAAGAAGGGTGGCAGGGCAATGAAGCAAAGTATGAAAGGCCAAGTTCTCTATATCTCCCATGGAGGAGGACCTTTACCTCTGCTTGGTGAGGCAAGCCACGAAGCTATGGTAGAATTTTTGCAAGCCCTTCCAGCATCTTTACATCGACCAGAAGCTATTGTGGTCATCAGTGCGCATTGGGAAGAAAAAGAAGCCACGGTACTGGCATCTCCCAAGCCGCCCATGTTGTACGATTACTATGGATTTCCTCCCGAAGCCTATACTTTTTCATATCCAGCTACTGGCAATCCGACATTAGCCCATAACATTGAAAATTTACTCAAGACAGTGGGTATTGCTACACATACCGATACACAGAGGGGCTTTGACCATGGAGCATTTATTCCCTTGTTGCTAATGTATAGTGATGCCGACATTCCTCTCATCCAGCTTTCCCTAATTCGAGGGTTAGATGCAGGGGCGCATTTAGCTTTGGGTAGCGCCCTCTCCGCTTTGTTGGAGGAAAATATCCTTGTAATCGGATCTGGCTTCTCATTTCATAACATGCAGGAATTTTCCTTTGCAGAGGGAAGTTTCCAAGATTATAAAAATGAGGCTTTCCAAAATTGGCTGATTGAGATTTGTACGGGAAGTATGTCCTCTCAAGAGAGAGAACGGCAACTTCTGCTCTGGGAAAG
>CAZGDR010000131.1:0-2396 GCA_964524755.1 uncultured Spirochaetaceae bacterium | reverse complement strand
ATACTTTTCATAGTCATGCTAAGACGAGTCGTCAAACCCAGATGACCAAGGTATCCAAAATCATAGGCTGCGAGAATGGAAGTCAAAAACAGGCCAATATTAGTAGGCGAAGTGCGGTGAGCAATCCTAGCATCCGGGGTTTCTTGAAAGTGATCTGGCGGTAACCAGTGATCATCCGGGCCCACAAAACGCTCGAAGAACCCCCATGTACGACGAGCTAGCTGCCGCAATAATACAATCTCGTCTTTGTTCAGTGGTTCACTATCCTCAATGATAGGACGGTTTATAAGGTAGACAACTAAGGGTGCCAGTAACCACAATAAGAGAATGCCTCCGGCTGCAAATAATGACGCGGGGATACTTCCAGTTGTCAAAAAAGAAATCAATGGCACAGCAATCATCAGAACTAATGCAGCCAAGGCGGAAATAAGCATTTTTTGGCAGGTAATATTGCTACGTTTGTGAATACTAAACCGGCGTTCTGTTTGCGCGGCAGTGGTCCATTGTAATAAGTTTTTTCGGCTGATTACAAGTCGATAGATTGTAGTCAGTACAGCATTAAAGGAGATGTAAGCATCATATAGCAGAAAGGAAACCAACAGAACCCATCGCAAGAATGTACGCCCAATCGGCCGCAAAGCAAGACCGGCCTCTTCCCCCCCTATAATCTGCACTGCGCTTCGGGTAATACTCGTGAATAAAGGAACACCGAGGGAAAGAATCAGTATCAACGTCCATGTACCGGCTAGGCTAGGTAAGAAAAACAAACCAACGGCGAAAATAAACACCAACGCCGGCGACAATAATGAACGTCGTAAATTATCAAATATCTTCCAGAGATCAATGCAATTAAATCCGTGACTCTTATGTTTTGATTTGAGCAGCCAGGGTAATAGCTGCCAGTCTCCACGAATCCACCGGTGTTTACGCTCCATTTTAGCCATATAATTGGGAGGATAATTCTCTACCATGGTAATATCTGTCACCAAACCGGCTCGCCCCATATTACCTTCCAGTAAATCGTGGCTAAGCACCGTATTTTCAGGAATATAACTGTTTATACTTCGTTCAAATGCGTCAACATCGTAGATTCCTTTGCCAACATAAATACCTTCTCCAATAAGATCCATGTAGGTATCGGATACAGCTAGAGTGTAAATATCCAAACCGGTATCTCCGGCAAACAAGCGCGTAAACCAAGATCGATTAGTACTTTTCGGGTGAATTTCCATGCGGGGCTGCAAGATCGTATAGCCAGAACTGACTGTCCCATCCTCTGAGAAAACTGGTTGGTTAAGGGGATGGGCCATTGTACCTACCAGACGTTGCCCAGCTCCTATTGGTAGGATTGTATCATCATCCAAGGTTATTACGTATTTGATGTGATCTAAATGGTGAGGATTTTTCTTAAAATCATCGGTCAGCGAAATAAAAGAGTGTTGCTGGTCACCGCGTATGAGACGGTTAAACTCGTGTAATTTCCCACGCTTGCGTTCCCACCCTATCCATTTTCCTTCGGAGGGGTTCCAGATTCGCTTCCGGTGCATAAAGAAAAACCGGTCTGTTGCCAACTCCCCATTGTTTTGATTGGATTGGAAGCCAAGTGGAAGATGAGCGTATTTTTGATTGAGTTTTGCGATCTTTGATTGCCCATAGTCTATCAGATCAGCATCTTTTGACACGGTTTCTTCATCTGCATCATAAAAGTCGGTTAAAATTGCAAATTGAAAACCCGTTTCCGGATTGCGTAAATAGTGTTTTTCAATTTGCAACACCAGGGAGTCGATGTCCTTACGGGAATCGATCATACCGGGTATTACCACCATGGTACTGCACCATGGTGGAAGCCTATCTTTAAAATTCATTTTAGGTAAAATCCGTGGAGGAATAAGCATGGTAATGATCCAGTTCACCAGACTGGTTGCTATAGTAAAAGCAGGTATGCACATGGCCAGGGCGAGAAGAACGCCAATGATCGATATAATGGGAGTTCCAAACAGGTTGCGGGCGATATTCCAAGATTGGTTGGCCTGCGGTATGGCTTCGCCCCAAATCAGTTGTGGGAGACCTATAAAATAGACTAGGAGGCCCAAGAGTACTAGGGTTAAAGGAAGTACGGCCCCCAGATAGACCCCTTTGCCATGTTTGAGCACCCACTCGTCGATGGCTGTCCTGAGCTTGGGGCGATAGCCAATTTCCTTTACAAAGGACTGGCGATGTTTCCCGATAAGAAACTCGCCTATATGGATATCCTTGCCCCCCTCGGACACGCCCTCTTTAGCAGAGAATTGCCGAGCAAATTTTAACAGGTGTTCAGCGAGGATTATTTCCGTATATTCACCCTACGATAAACACAAAAGTAGAACCATAAATCCGAACTGATTCAGGTTCCTTTT
>CAZGDR010000130.1:0-2411 GCA_964524755.1 uncultured Spirochaetaceae bacterium | reverse complement strand
ATTAACCGAACCAGAAATTAAACAGTTGTTTGAAAATATTAAAAAACTCAAGGAACGAGGATTCTCATTCATCTATATTTCTCACCACTTAATGGAAATATTTGAGATAGCAGACCGAGTAACTGTCTTACGGGACGGTAAACATGTCTGTGAGACTATGATGAAAGATGTTGATGAAGACTATCTCATAACTAATATGGTGGGTCGACCGATTACAAATATGTATGGAAAAAGAGATCCAAAATATACAATAGGTGAAACGCTGCTTGAAGTGAAGAATCTCACTGGGAAAAAACAGGGAATCCACCGAAAATTTGAACAGGTTTCATTTTCATTGCGGGCAGGAGAGATTGTGGGGATGGCTGGGTTGGTTGGAGCAGGAAGAACTGAAGCTGCACGAGCTATTATTGGTGCAGATCCTTTAGAATCAGGAGAAATCTATCTCAATGGGAAACAACTACATATCCGCTCACCTAAGGATGCCATAAGAAACCAGATAGGGTATATGAGTGAAGATAGAAAAACGCAAGGACTCATCACTCAATTTAGCATCAAGGAAAACTTAGTCTCGAATCATCTTGAGGACTTTACTAATAGTCGCGGAATGATGAATGATCGAGCAATTCACGATTTTGCGATTAAAGTTTCAGATGATTTAAAAATTTCAACACCTTCAATACACCAAATGGTGTGTAATCTATCTGGAGGAAATCAGCAAAAGGTACTGCTAGGAACTTGGTTTGGCATTGAACCAAAAGTCCTTATCGTAGATGAACCCACACGTGGGGTTGATGTTGGGGTAAAAAGTGATATTTACCAACAATTAAGAAAATTGGCCGCAAATAATGTAGCAATTCTCATGATTTCTTCTGACTTGCCAGAGATACTCGGGGTAAGCGACCGCATCATAGTCATGCAAAGTGGAAAAATAGTTGGAGAAATCCAAGCCGAGAATGCAACTGAAGAACAAGTAATTTCATTAGCCGCAGGGACGGTAGCCGGAGGAGAATGTGAATAATTGGATTAAAAATGTAGTGAAACAACGGGAGTTTGTAATTTTCCTAATCGTATTGGCGCTTTTTGTCGTTATGACATTTGCTTCTCCCTATTTCCTTACTAAAGCAAATTTATTGGCAGTAATGTTAGGGTTGTCGTTAGAGGCCATTATTGCTGTAGCAATGGTACACCTGATGGTTACAGGTGGATTTGATATGTCAGTTGGATCTATCGTTGCTTTTACTGGTGCAACTACAGCTCTTATGCTGCGGTCAGGAATGCCTGTAGTCATAGCTGTATTTTTTGGATTGCTGGTAGGAGCCGCAATTGGCTTATTTAATGGAGTCATTGTCGCGAAAATAGGAATAAACCCCTTTGTCACGACATTATCGAGTCTCAGCCTGTATCGAGGTTTGACACTCATCGTAACTCGAGGTCAAAATGTGACTGGTCTACCAGCAGCCTTCAAGGCTATTGGACAGACTAAATTCTTTGGGGTTCAAACACCGATTATTATTTGTGTGGTTCTTTTGATAATTGGAGATATTTTATTACGTAAATCGCGATTCTTTAGGCAAAGTTACTATATCGGTGGTAATGAACTCTCTGCACGACTTTCGGGGATTGCAGTAGATAAAATTAAAATTATGGCATACGTGCTCACCGGATTGTTCGCAGCAATTTCGGGTATCGTTATGACCGCACGGCTTGGTTCAGCCTCAGTAACGGCTGGTGCTGGGTTAGAACTTCGTGTTATTACTGCTGTTATTATTGGAGGAGCAAGTCTGGCTGGGGGAGAGGGGACCATACTTGGGGCCTTCCTGGGCACCTTACTCATGGGTCTAATCAGCAATGCTTTAACTCTGATGGGGGTTGATGTATATTGGCAGACTTTCGTAACAGGTGCTACACTACTTACTGCAGTGCTGATTGATACATTAACGAAAAAGTATAAAACAAATTAAGGAAATAATTATGACTGGTAAAGAAAAACTGCAACAGGCATTATCACATAAGCAAGGAAAAGTTCCCATTGATTTCGGTTCAACTTCTGTAACAGGAATTCATTGTAGTATTATAGAAAAACTACGAAGTATCTACGGATTGCCAAAAACTCCCGTCAAAGTCCACGAACCGTATCAAATGCTCGGTTTTGTTGAGGATGATTTGATTGAAGCGCTGGGAATTGATGTCGTGGGGATATTTCCAAGAAACACTATGTTTGGATTTCCTCTAGGAGCTTGGAAAGAGTGGCGTACTCCCTGGGGACAGGATGTACTAGTTCCTACCGGGTTTGAGTTTACTGAAAAAGATGGAGATATCTATCTTTACCCTGAAAGTGATAAAAGTGCACCCGCTAGTGGACATATGCCAGAGGGAAGTTATTTTTTCGATACTATTGTTCGCCAACCACC
>CAZGDR010000129.1:0-2477 GCA_964524755.1 uncultured Spirochaetaceae bacterium | reverse complement strand
TCATTGCTGGTGGCGGTATATTCACTGGTGAAGATATCTACAAAATAATGAAACTAGGAGCAGATGCTGTACAGATGGGGACTCGCTTTGCTGCCACTGATGAGTGTGACGCAGATATCCGCTTTAAAGAAGCCATCGTTGCTTGTACGCAAGAAGATATTGGAATCATTAAGAGTCCGGTAGGGCTACCCGGAAGAGCTATCATAAACGATTTCTTGACCTCCACGAAAAACGATAAGCGAAAATTTTCTTGCCCATGGCAGTGCCTCTCTGGATGCCAAGCTGAAGCATCCAACTATTGCATCTCCATGGCCTTGAATAATGCGCGAAGGGGATATCTCAAAAGTGGTTTCGTGTTCGTTGGTTCCACAGCCTATAGGATCTCTTCTATAACATCAGTAGCTGAGCTCTTCCATGAATTGCGGCAGCAGTACGCAGCTGCACTCTTTGCCGACAAAAAACAGGTATTTATAGCGTTAGCTGAATGGATTACTAAACTAAAAGGCGATTACAAAGCTACCGAGCAACGTGTGAGGGAATTGAAGGACTCGTACTTGCACACACTCGATACCGTGGTTCAATCTGATTGGGTTGCAACGCTGAAAGCGGAACTTAGAACAAAGAATGAGCAACTTGAACAGATTCGCCAGAGCATCGCGGAGAAGCTGAACGAATTATTCTCCTCAACTACCCAACAATCCATAACTTCATAAATACCCTAAACGGATCTAATGCTACTCGCTGACCGATCCGTTGTCATAAATGATTGGTTAATTGCATGGGAACCTATGAAATCATGTACTCGAATTTCCAAGTATTGACTTGGAGTATAAGCTGATATATCATTTTTTATCATCTAAGAAGATATTTTCGTCGTGCAGGCGGCACGAGGATATCTTAGTTGCTTGAATTCTTTCCATAGCTGATATTCTCACCGTAAAGGCGGGAAGAGGAGGATATATGGATCGAGAAATGCAACTGTCGCATTATGAACCCAATTCGCCTGATACTCCAAAAAACAAAACTATGAACAACACAGAAATAGTGTACCTCGGATCACTACGCGACATGACCTAGTGATAGAAGGAGCTCTAATATGAAAAAATGCGTTTTGTTTTTATTGGGCCTTATGTTGATGGTATGCCTAGTAGGGTGCGAGCAGTCCCTTGCTGATGCAAGCCCCTCCAAAGTATCGGTGGCGTCACCTACGATTACGCCAAATGGGGAATCAATTCTCTCAACTGATCCCATCACCCTAGTCACTACAACACCAGGGGCGAAGATTTATTACACCTTGAATGGCGATAATCCCACCACCTCGTCTACACTTTATGCAGGAGTCCTCACTCTGCCTTCTGCAGATGCTATTATTAAAGCGATTGCAGTACATAATGATATGCTCCCATCCGAGGTTGCCATCTCCGACTCCTATAACTTCGAAGTTCCTTCAGGCTCATTCGCGTTGTCAGCTGGTTTAAATGAAGGCGCAGATGCCTCGGGCGTGAGTTGGGAGGGCTCTCCAGAAAAACTAGTGGTAGTGAAGGTGTTTGATACACGATCAAGAGCACACATTCCTGCAGTTGCGAACAGATTTAGTGCGTACGAACTTCCTGGCACTAAAGAACAGGTTACCCATTTGATATTCGATGAAGAAGATGGCAAATGGCATGGAACCATCGTGCTTGATCCTAAAAAGGATTATAAGCTTGAAGAAGAAAATTTGGTGTTCCTGCTACTAGCGTATCCTGATAAAACAGAAAATAAGATAATACGGACGGGTACCGGAAAATCAGCAGGGAATTCAGTTGCCATCTCTGCTCTTGACGGATTCGCGACAAGTGAAGATGGAACTTTCGGCCATAACGGTTTTAATATCGGACCCGCCGGTGGGTATATCTTTTATCAGGGACTGCTTTACTCTGGAGAGTGGAGATATCTAGAAGCAGCTCCTTGGTTTCTGGAAAAATATATTTTCGGATATGATAGAACCCATTCTGACGGATCAAATCTTTTTCTAAATACTGAAACCGGTATAGGAAAAGGAAAATCTAATACGGTTACTTTGGTAGGGGCAATGGGGGAGACCGCCTATACAAAATCAACGGGTGATACCACAACCGGCCAGTATGCCGCAAAAATTTGCTCTGATTATGTCGTAGGAGAATACGACGACTGGTTCTTACCCTCGAAAGATGAACTAAATAAAATGTATGAAAACCTGAGACAAAAAGGGATAGGAGATTGTCATAGTGACTACCACTGGAGTTCCTCAGAGAGCGACACTAGCGGCAACGTTAATGCATGGAGTCATTGGTTCCAGGGGGGGAATCAAAGAGAAGATATCAGCCGAGATATTAAACATATGGTCCACCCAGTACGGGCTTTCTAAAGAACTTAGTAATACTTCAACTATTAATAGTGGGGTAAGTATCTAGAGGAAAGGCCTTCTGCAAGTAATCTTTGGAATTAGGTTCTAC
>CAZGDR010000128.1:0-2544 GCA_964524755.1 uncultured Spirochaetaceae bacterium | reverse complement strand
ACCTCAGTTAAACACCCTTTCTAAGGTCATCACCCGTTCGGGTGACTTTCCATATCCCCCCTCACAGATGAAAAATAGCCCTCCATGATGATAGGAAAGATATCCTCAAATTCTTACCATTGAGACTGGAGAAAAAACTATGGAAAAAACAACGGTTAAGGATTTAGCAATTATCCTCGGAGCAATACTCCTAGCAGTCGCATCCCTCTCCCTCATTGGGAGGCTTCACATTGATAGCTCAACTGACGCTTTCATACCACAAAAATCTCAAGTTATAAGTATCAACAACGAGATTGAGCGACAATTCGGTTCTATGGATGCCATGATGGTTGGTGTCTCTACCCAATCGGAGAGTGTCATTACTCCACAGACTCTAAGGGTCATTGCTGAGCTGACAACTCAATTCAGTACTATAGAAGATGTAGATTCGGCAATATCGATAACAAATAGCGACCACATGCAAGCAAGTAGTGATGGGTTTGAAGCTGTTCCGCTCTATGATAAACATGAAGCAGAGTCGATTGCAAACCTCAATACACGCCTATCTGAATGGCCTGAGGTGTATGAAGGGACTCTTGTCTCTAAAGATCGCTCTATGGCTGCCATTATCATCCAACCTAAACCTAACCTCAGCCAAGAGGCACTAGATGTTATTTTAAATCAACTCAAAACGATTGTGGATGCGACCCCCGAAAATTCATTAAAATTCTCCTATGTTGGACTCCCTGTGGTAAATCAACAGATAAATGAGAGTCTCATGCAAGATATGGCTATCTTAGCTCCAATTGTCGGGCTCCTTATAATCCTCGTCCTATTTTTCGCGTTCCGTCGCCTTGCAGGAGTCATGTTACCAATTGTAAGTTTAATAATTTCTGCCTCAATAACCGTAGGAATCATGGCCATATTCAATATTACCTTTACTATGGCCACCATGTTGGTACCGGTTCTTCTCCTCATTGTAGGTAGCGCTTATGCAATTCACGTCATGAGCCACTTCTATGCTGAAGTTGCTCTGGTAAATAGGAAACTTGATCCTAGCGAAACCCGAGCGATCATCCATGAAGTAGTGCATCGTAACCGCCTTCCTATCATTATGGCTGGGGCGACTACAGCAGCAGGGTTCATTGCCCAATTTACTAGTCCCTTAGGGCCATTTAGAACTTTTGGGCTTTTAAGTGCCATTGGTGTGGTACTTTCACAACTTTCCGCATTATATCTGTTACCAGCTCTATTGCGGGCGGCCTATCGTCATGGTATCGATCCCAATAGGATGCGAACTGTTAAAGAACAGAAACGAAAGGGTAATGGACACCCAGCTTTCGCCCTACTCACTCGAATCTCTTTAAAGGGACGTATCCCACTTATTGTTTTATCAGTAGGACTCATTGTTACCACAATAGTGTTGATACCTAGTATCAAAACTGGGACCAACATGCTCGATTTCTTCAAACCTTCGAACACTATGGTTAAAGATACAAACCGTTTTAACAACACCATGAACGGTAGTGGTATCTTGACGGTGATGATTGATGGCAAGGATCCTGCTGCCGTCCTTTCACCTCAATTCCTCACTGTCCTTGATGAATTCTCCACTATGATAGAAAAACTCCCTGCTGTAGGGAAAGCTCAAACGATCACCCCTTATATTAAACGGATGAACCTGATCATGAACAAAGATTCTGAACCTTATAAAAAGGTGGTCGAGACAGAGGCTAGTTTTGACTTCTTTGGTGGTTCTTTTGGATTTGATGATGATTTTGAGACAGAAACAGATTTGTTTGAGGCAAACAGTGAAATAACCTGGGATCCACAGACCTACCATGAAATCCCAACTGACCCGGCCAAGTATGGTTTAGAGACTGAGCAAGACTTGCAGAATATGATTTCTCAATACTTGTTGCTCTACTCAGGCAATCTAGACAATTTCATAAATGATAGCCTCGAACCCAACGCTACATTAATCACTATTCAATTACAAAAATCTGAGACCCAAATCTTGCGTGATACCACCGCTCCGATTGATAAGTTCTGGACAGACCACTTGGATAATGGTTGGGAATTCTCCATTGGTGGTGGAGATGCGATAAACTTGGCCCTCACAGACCTGATAACCAAATCACAGATTTATTCTCTCGTTGGTGCACTCGTGATTGTCTGGATCCTCGTGAGTCTTATCTTCCGTTCGCCCGCTGCGGGAATGCTTGGCCTAATCCCTGTCATATTCGCCTTGATGGGTATTTTTAGCCTCATGGCCCTATTAAACATCCACCTAGATATCATCACCAGCCTATTAGCGGCCTTAGCAATTGGAATTGGTGTCGACTATGCCATCCACTTCCTTGCGGCCTACCAACGGCAAAATAATTTTGAGAATCCAAAGCAGGCCTTAGAACAGGTCATGAACACCACTGGGCGAGCGATTGTAATCAATGCAGCTTCAGTCATCATCGGGTTCTCTGGGCTTATTTTCAGCCGCTTCATGCCGATTGTGCAAATGGGCATCCTCTTTTGTATCTCGATGCTATTTGCTGGTATTTCAAGCCT
>CAZGDR010000127.1:0-2552 GCA_964524755.1 uncultured Spirochaetaceae bacterium | reverse complement strand
ACCTCAGTTAAACACCCTTTCTAAGGTCATCACCCGTTCGGGTGACTTTCCATATACCCCACCTCTGGTATTGATATAGCCCTGCTTGATGATAGGAAAAATGTCTATAGATTCTTATCCTTAGGCTTGGAGATAAAGTTATGCAAAAAACAACAGGTAAGGATTTAGCAATTATCCTCGGGGCTATCCTCTTGGCAGTCGCCTCCCTCTCATTACTTGGGAGGCTTCATATCGACAGTTCAACCGATGCTTTCATCCCGCAAAAAGCTGAGGTTGTAAGTATTAACAGTGAGATAGAACGCCAGTTTGGCTCTATGGATGCTATGTTAGTAGGTATTTCTACCCCATCGGGAAATATTCTTACTGCTCAGTCACTTAAAATTATCGATACCATGACTACACAATTTAATGCTATTGAAGGTGTCGATTCTGTAGTATCGCTTACCAATAGTGATCACATGCAATCTAGTGAGGACGGATTTGAAGCTGTATCACTCTATGACACAGAAGAAGCAGAGTCTATTGAAAACCTCAAGGGCCGTTTATCTGAATGGCCTGAAATCTATGATGGAACGCTTGTCTCCACAGATAGGTCAATGGCTGCAATCATTATTCAACCCAAAACAAATCTCAGCCAAGATGCACAAGATACTATTTTGCAAGAGCTCAAGGTAATTGTTGAATCAACTCCTCGAGATTCATTAGAATTTTCCTATGTTGGTTTACCTGTAGTGAAGCAACAGATAAATGAAAGCCTCATGCAAGATATGGCTATCTTAGCTCCTATAGTAGGTCTCTTAATAATTCTAGTCCTCTTTTTCTCTTTCCGGCGCTTTGGAGGCGTTATTCTCCCCCTCATTGGTTTACTGATTTCAGCTTCGGTGACAGTAGGGATTATGGCAATTCTAAATATTACGTTTACGATGGCCACAATGCTTGTTCCTGTTCTCCTGCTAATAGTCGGTAGCGCCTATGCTATTCATGTGATGAGCCACTTCTATGCCGAAGTTGCGCTCATCAATCGCAAGTTAGATCCAGGCGAAACGCGGACAATTATTCATGAAGTAGTTCACCGTAACCGTCTCCCAATAATTATGGCGGGAGCGACAACAGCAGCTGGATTTATTGCCCAATTCACCAGTCCGCTAGGGCCCTTTAGAACCTTTGGACTCCTCAGTGCGATTGGTGTGATACTTTCACAACTCTCCACCCTGTATCTATTACCGGCGATGTTGCGGGTTACCTACCGCCACGGCATAGACCCCAATAAACTACGCACTAGTCGTGAACAAAAGCGGGCCAGAAAGGGCTCTCATCCAGCATTTGCACTTCTTACTCGAATATCTCTAAAGGGGCGCGTCCCACTTATCATCATATCTGTAGTACTCATTGTTGGGACCATTGCGGTGGTACCTAGTATCAAGACTGGGACCAACATGCTCGACTTCTTTAAACCTTCGAGTGCTTTGGTTAAGGATACCAACCGTTTTAACACTACGATGAATGGGAGTGGAATATTAACGGTCATGATTGATGGTAAAGATCCTGCGGCAGTTCTTTCGCCTGAATTCCTTTCTGCACTGGATGAGTTTTCGGCAACGATGGAACAACTCCCTGCTATTGGGAAAGTACAGACGATTACGCCCTATATTAAACGCATGAATATGATCATGAACAAGGATACAGAGCCGTATGTTAAAACAACTGAGACAGAGGCTAGTTTTGACTTCTTCGGTGGTTCTTTTGGTATAGATGCAGACTTTAGTCCTGAAACAGATGTGATCGAAGCAGACAGCGTAGGCACGTGGGATCCACAAACGTATCACGAAATCCCAACTGACCCGGCCAAGTATGGGTTAGAGACTGATCAGGATTTGCAGAACATGATTTCTCAATACTTATTGCTCTACTCGGGAAATCTGAATAATTTCATAAACGATAGCCTCGAACCAAATGCCACGTTAGTTACGATTCAATTACAACAATCAGATACCCAAATCTTACGTGATACGACAGCTGCGATTGATACATTCTGGACAGATTATCTAGATAATGGCTGGGAGTATTCTATCGGAGGTGGGGAGGCCATCGCCTTGGCTCTTTCAGAGTTGGTAACTAAGTCTCAAATATATTCCCTCGTAGGAGCTTTGCTGATTGTCTGGACACTCGTGAGCATCATCTTCCGTTCGCCAGCAGCAGGTTTCCTCGGTTTAATCCCTGTTGTATTTGCCCTGATGGGAATATTTAGTCTTATGGCCCTATTAAATATCCATCTAGATATTATTACGAGTCTGTTAGCAGCCTTGGCCATTGGAATTGGTGTCGATTATGCCATCCACTTCCTCGCTGCCTGCCAACGTCAAACCGATTTTGAAGATCCTAAAAAGGCCTTAGAACAGATCATGAACACTACCGGACGAGCGATTGTAATTAACGCTGCTTCGGTTATTATCGGGTTCTCAGGTCTCATCTTCAGCCGCTTTATACCTATTCAGCAAATGGGAATCCTATTTTGTATCTCGATGCTATTTGCTGGTATTTCAAGCCTAACA
>CAZGDR010000126.1:0-2604 GCA_964524755.1 uncultured Spirochaetaceae bacterium | reverse complement strand
TCACAATGATGAAGAAGGTGTGGCCAAGAAGATCCAGAAAATGTTGGGACTTGTAGATGTGTAACATGACGTTTGGTGGGCTATATCTTAGCACTGTAGATACGCCCTACTATGCAAATCTATTTTAAAGTTTCCCCCTCCTCAAAACTCTTGCTTGAAGCGACCATAATCACTACTATAGTGACATGGAACAAACACAAAAAGAGACGGCTGCTAACAAAGCTGTAATTTTACATGGCTTTAGTAGAGAACAAATCTTTACTATTATGCGTGCTATCAAGCGTGAAATGGGCCCAGAAGAAGACATTGCATTTGCTATGACGACCCCCCATTCACTCACTATGCAGCTAGGAGAAGTAGTTAAAGATGTCACCGAGGAGCACGCCTACATGAAAAACAATCCCCCTCCGACAAAAACTGAACATTAGTAGTGTAGGGCACTCCTCTTACTTCGGCGGTGCCATTTCAGATAATACTACGTTAACACGGCCACGGACCTAGTATAATTGATTGATTGTGATATCATTCATTGGTTGTATATTCACCTAAATTCTGTCAAAATAAGAACATCCCACAACAGGAGTCTCATATCGTGCAAAGCGAAGTCCCCACCAAAACAATCCCGCATACATCAAGAATAGCTCGCCTCCCCTTTTATTATGGGTGGGTGATTTTAGTTGTAAGTTCCATAGGGGTTCTAGCCAGTATCCCCGGCCAAACTATGGGGGTGTCGGTTTTCACTGACCACATCATGGCAGCTCTCCAAATTTCTCGTGTTTCTGTCTCTACCGCTTACATGATAGGGACCTTAACCAGTAGTCTAATAATCCCTTTTGCTGGTATCTTTTTGGATCGACGGGGAGTACGTGTTACAGGAGCCCTCGCGGCCTTGGGTCTTAGTCTCTCCTTATTTTTTCTAGCCTCATCCCCCTCGATCAGCAACCAGCTCAGCAATTTTCTCCCGATTCCATCTATTGCAATCACCTTTGCGGTTGTCACCCTAGGCTTTCTAGGTATTAGATTCTTTGGTCAAGGAGTCATTGCTATCGTATCTCGAACCATGCTTGCCAAATGGTTTAGCTCGAGGAGAGGAATTGCGGTCGGTTTTATGGGATTAATAACAGCATTTGGATTTTCCTATGCTCCTCGACCTCTACAATCACTCATCACCCGTTTTGGATGGACTGGAGCGCTCTATACTGAAATCCTCCTGCTCCTAGCCATATTCCTTCCCCTTGTCTTACTATTTTTCCGTTCAGACCCCGAGTCGTGTGGAATGGTAGTGGAACAAGGCCTACCAAAGCGCATCTCCAAACAAAAACCCTTAGTACAAGATACGCTCAAGAATTACACTGCTGTCGAAGCCCGTCGCCAATTACGATTTTGGATTATGATGATAACGCTAGGGTTTTGGACATTCTTCAGTACGGCTTTTACTTTTCATGTCGTTTCTATTTTCCATGAAGTTGGAGTGAGTGCCGAAAAGGCCGTCCAAATATTCCTCCCCATCTCTTTTATTTCGGTAGCTGCCCAGTTTATCAGCAGTTATCTTAGTGATCGCATCTCCTTAAAATGGTTATTCCTAGGTTTTAACATCGCCATCATGCTAGCTACAGTGGCGCTGCTAGGACTCGGCTCCCGCATTGGTGACTTGATCTTGCTTATCGCTTATGGTGCTGCTAGTGGTCTCTTTAGTATGTTGAGTGTTGTTGCGTGGCCGAAACTCTATGGGAGAACTCACTTGGGAGCCATAAGTGGATTTGCCATGTCGATTATTGTAGCTGGTAGTGCCATTGGTCCCTGGGTATTTAGTCTCGTCTACACAATCTCAGGAAGTTATAAACCATTGGGTGTTATGGGGGCAGTTGCTTGCCTTATCTTATTTATCATCACGTCTACCTTAAATTTCTCCGATCCTCTGGAATCACTTGCCAACTCACCCAAATGATTTTATCCTAAACATATGCTCAAAAGAGATCTCACTAAGAATCTCATTGTACTTACACTCCTCTTTCTTGGATTCTTCGCACCACTTGTTGCTAGCAGTGATGTTCCGTATGAGGGGAGAAGAGAAATTCTAACCGACCGGTTTCAAATTATATTTGAACCACAAGATGCCTGGGCCGCCCAAAGAATTGCTAGTTTTTCCGATACTGTCTATGAAAACCTCACTTCATTATTAGAACATACTCCCAAAAAAAGGATTCCAGTCATCCTTGTGAGCCGTAATGCAACCTCCAACGGCTCTTACAGTGCGTTCCCTCCTAAAATTACGCTCTATATCACCAGCCCTGCTCAAAGATTCCTTGGCTCAAGAACATCAGATTGGTTGCACTCTCTTTTCGTCCATGAACTCACCCATTATATCCACCTTACATCTCCAGTCGGTCCCGCTAAATTCCTTACCCCCATCTTTGGCCCCGATGTTCCTGCCATGAATAGTCTGTTAATGCCCGGTTGGTGGGTCGAGGGGCTTACGACTTACACTGAAAGTACTCGCTCAGAAGGAGGACGAGGGGATGCTCCCTTATTTGCTCTCACCTATCGTGCCCCTCTCTACGAGAACGCTCTCTGGAGTATTGCTCAGGGCTCCTACAACTCGGC
>CAZGDR010000125.1:0-2648 GCA_964524755.1 uncultured Spirochaetaceae bacterium | reverse complement strand
TCTTCCCTACGAGAAGGGGCTGTATGATGAACCGGAGAAAACAGATACTGCAATGAGAAGCGAGAAGTATCGCACGCGAAATCGTACGTACGCGCAAAAGAGTCGATCCCGCGAACAACAAAAGCCAGATGGTCTGCCTATAGAGCAAGAGACTACAACAGCTCGTGAGAAGAAGAAGCCTTATGCCATGCAGCTACATTTGGAACTGCGGAACAGCCGAATTGATTCCATGCCAGACGATGAAGCAAAGATCCTTGTTAAATATGGTGGTGTTGCAAAATCCATTTCTCGGGATATCATCGTCCCATCTTCCTTGACCCTGCATCAACTTCATTACCTCATCAATGTGGCCTTTGGTTGGACGAACAGCCATCTGCACAATTTCCAGCTCCCACAACCGTTGTTCGAAGTGCTGACTGAGGGAAAGTTTTTGGAAATCGCTCCGGTGTTCGGCTACTATCTCCAGTTTCCGAACAGTACCTTCGACGACGCATTCTGGGATGACGATTATGATGAAAGCAAGAGCCCACGGACGTGGATGCGTTCAAAGTATCTGAAGCAGTACAAATATGGGGGATATAGTGAGTATTGGATAGAGAATCAAGCCGAGATCCTTGATCTGGCAAACCATATACCCATGCTCAATGTGCGTCCGTTCCGTTGGAAAGAGGAAGTGAAACCCAGGAAGGTCAAATTCGAGGACGCAACATTACAAGACCTTTTGGATGCAATCGTCTTCGATCTAGGAATGCCTGATGCACTGAAAGAGAGCCTTCGATTGAGCGAGATTCTTTCACTGGATCCCATGGACATCAAGTCGGCAAAGGTTACTGCCTTGGCAACCGACATTAGCTCTATTTTTCTGTACAAGCAGTATCGTGACAGAGCAATCATGGAGGCCAAACAAGATGGAGGTTCTCGAGATATGTCTACATATTCCCATGCTGCCAGGTATATGGAGCGTCTTCAAAAGAAGGCAGAACCGAAGAACATCATACCGATTGCTACTGAACTTCTCTATAGTTACGACTATGGTGATGGTTGGGAGGTAGACATCTCGTTGGTCAGGGAATTCGGGAAAGATAACCAGATGGTAGGCGATGAAACTGCTGCTGAAGTCATTGCCAAGCGCAAACCGATGTGTATAGCCAAGGATGGTCTGCATGTGCTGGACGACTGTGGAAATATTCCTGGTTATATCGATATGCTCCGTACGATTCATGAAGGCGACAGAGACGAAGCGATAGAGATGAGAGAATGGGCACGAAGTCAAGGTTGGACAGGCAGGGATGTGAGTCCGAAGCATGTAATCTAGGATCAAAGTTATAACAACAGCTATTCACCGACCCTTGTAATAAGTTTAAAACCGCTTAACTGTACTATATAATTGTAAGTTATGCGGTTGAAATTACCAAGATCCAAAAAGATTAGGCAACGAAATAAATGAGGATAAGAACATAGATAGTTTGGAATGTAGCATACCAGGACGGGACGCTAAAAGGGGTGGGATAATTTTAAAGGATCAAAACAGGTATAGTTATATTTTTTTGGTAAAGAAGGGAAAAACGTTTAGCATTAATCTTTGTCGATTAGATATCCCATGGCTTTATACCCGAGCTCTCGTTTTTTCCACATCTTAGTGAGTTGAGGACTTTCGGTATCGATATAATCATACACTCGTACTTCACGCTTACCAGCGTGATTACGATGTAGCCTACCGGTATATTGCTGTAATGTGCCTCTCCACGATATGGGCATGGCTAGAAAAAGGGTATCTAGATAAGAACAATCAAAGCCCTCACCTATCAATTTACCAGTAGCTATCAATACTCTTGGTTCATGCTCTGGTAATGCGTTAAAAGCTGTAAAGACCGTGTTTCGTACTATTTTTGACATTCTGCCATGCAGAGCGAAGCAATGCACTACTTCTGCTTGCAATAATTCATACAAGAGTCTCACGTGTTCGGTTCTTTCAGTTAGGACGAGAATCTTTTTATGAGATTTATAAGCTGAGATAATATCTGCAATAATGGCCTTGTTTCGCCCTTGGTCGTGAACAAGTCCCTTAAAGAGTGCTTGAATCTTACCTTCAGTAACACTAGTAGGAAGGGGACGTACCGTAACTTTTAAATTATATCCAGTATGACCCAAATGTTTCAGGTTATAACGCATAGGCCCACATTGCATAAAGATTATGGGGTGGTGCCCATCTCTGCGCATCGGTGTGGCAGTGAGTCCTAACACATAGCGTGCTTTAGTTGTAGAGAGAACACGTTCAAAAGATGTAGCAGGGATGTGGTGGCATTCATCTACCACAACATGGCTATAGGGTTCTAATAACTCTTCTAACGTATCACACCGCACTAAGGATTGGATACTAGCAATGTCGAGTGTACCACTAAGGGTTTTCTTCCCTCCCCCGTACATCCCAATAGCCTTCTGCTCTAAAGAGAGGAAAGACGATAATCTTTCATGCCATTGTTTGAGTAGTTCAAGTCGATGGACTAACACTAACGTTGAGGTATTACGTTTGGCAATAATAGAGGCAGCAACTACAGTTTTACCAAAGGCTGTGGGGGCGCAAAGAACGCCAGTATCATAGGCAATTATAGCCTCTTCTGCGATAACTTGGTCCATACGAAGAGTAC
>CAZGDR010000124.1:0-2680 GCA_964524755.1 uncultured Spirochaetaceae bacterium | reverse complement strand
AAGTATTGTACACCAAGTATTGTAGCACTATTTTACTCGTGCTATACTGACACAGTCAAAGGAGCTTTCCATGGAGAACATCATTATTGGTGTCGCAATCGGGTTCATTCCGATGCTCGTATTTCTCATTATTCAGTACTCTAAGCACTCGGTAAAAACTAAGGCACATAAACAAGAGATTGCTCGGTTGAAGGCAATGGTGACCGATCGCATGGACCTTGAATCTGAAGGTCTCAGTAAGTTAAAAGAAGATATCAATGAGTTGAAATTACAAAATGAGAATCTTCGCATTAGTTTACGTGGATATGCGCAAAAGCCAGGACGTAAAGAAGTAGCTCGTCTCCATGTCTACCAACAAGCAGCAGACCGACTCACGATCAACAGTCCGGGGTTTGGCGCAGCTTGGCAAGCAGCTCTGAAAGAGAGCGAGGATGAGTTTGAGAAAACTTTTTATGGTATTCAACCTTTTATCAGACGTGTAATTCCATTAAAAAGCTCAGATGCTAACGTTGTGGGACGCATTGAAAAAGATAATGATTAATTAGTCATCTTCATATAATTCATGAATAACATCCCACGCCGCAGCTTCATCACGGCGTAACCGGCAGAGCAACTTGTAGTGATACAGGAGAAGACTGAGTTGCTTCTGAACAACTTCAGCGGGTGAAGATCCTACCACGGCAGTTAATTCAGGGGCATCTGGAGAGAGCGCTGTTAAACGATCATATTCAGCTAACATCTCCTCTTTGCCCCAATAGATAAAATTAGGAGCTTTTAGAATCAGGAGTGGCTCAAAGTGATAACGATGGAGCCCCTTTGCGGTATTTTCAATCTTTAAAGTGGTGGCATCTTCAGGTAACTCTTCAAATAAAGAACGATCATAAGCCATAAAAACCCCCTATTTCAGTTGTTCACTTGTGACGAAGGTAACTTTACCTCCAAAGTAATCTAATTCACTATAACGAGTTCCATCAACCGAATAAATTAGATCTGTGATTGCAAATAACTTTTTATCAGGGGTGTATTGGAGAAGATCGAGTAGTGTTTGGCGAACACAATAGTCGCCAGCTAAGCCAAGCACATATACTTCATCCCCTTTCACTTTGTCTATATTCTTGCCATCCCCAAAAGCAGAAAATTCTTCTTTATCTATTTCCTTGCCTTTTAATAACAGATCATCACCTTCAGCTACGGCTAATTCAGCCCCATAGGTACCAGCAACACAGTGGACAGGAAATGTACCGAAGGAGACATGTTTCGGCGGGTGATGATCAGCCGTGAGTATCACCTGATCAAAGAGAGGACGAATTTTTTCTAACCTCTTTACATAATCTGAATCAGCTCCAGCAACTGCTAATGAGCCACCTTCCATAAAGTCATATTGCAAATCAACGATAATTAAAGTTTTCTTCATATCAATAGTATTACAAAATCTCACACAGATAACAAGGGAAATAAAAGAATCTAATGAGTAACACGAAGGGTTAGTCTTATGCTAAAGCAATACTACAAGACTTCCTCTTGCGCCCGCCTACTCTATCGTATCATTACAATTCACTATCTGGACTTGATCGGTTGCTAGAATACCATGTCTATAGTACAAACGAGTTTTCATTTAGACTAACCCCATAAAATATTCGACTAAGATGGCTACAATAACTACTAAGGCAGAGATGATAAAACCATGAATCATAGGATTTATACCCGCTTTTCTCATCTCTTTAAAATTAGTGTTCATACCAATAGCAGCGAGGGCAGATACCATCAAAAACTTGCTGATAGATTTTAAATCGGTGGAAACGGCAACAGAGAAAACCCCAAAACTGTTTAAGAGTGACATGCCCACAAATGCTAAGATAAACCATGGGAATAATGAAGTTATTTTAATGTTGTTAGAATTCGTGGTACTTGTAGCACTTTTAATCTGTGTATAGGTATGAATAAGTGAGAAAATTACTACAGTTGGGATAATCACGAGTGTACGAGTTAATTTTACCATGGTGGCGAAATCTCCCGCTGTTTCGCTAAATGCATAGCCGGCGGCAACAACACTGGCAGTGTCATTTACAGCTGTTCCTGCCCATAAGCCATAGGCGATGTCACTTAATCCCATTATACGTCCCATAATGGGAAATAGAACGATCATCACCATATCAAAAATAAAGGTGGCCGACATAGCATAAGCAATATCGATGTTCTCAGCTTCAATCACGGGTGCTATGGCTGCAATCGCAGATCCACCACAAATTCCCGTACCGGCAGAGATCAAATTTGAGAGCTTCCAGTTTAAATTAAGCAACTTCCCAATAAAATACCCTCCCCCAAAACAGGTTAACAGGGTAAAGAACATAACAATTAAGGAAAAGCGACCAACCGTAAGCATGGTGTGAATACTTAACGATGCACCTAATAATACAATTGAAAACTTCAATATTTTCTTGGAAGTAAATGTTAAACCAGGTTTAATAATGGGGTAAGGTTCTATAATATGGTTTATGCTCATACCGATGAATAAGGCTATAACAGAAGCGCCAATAAGTGGAATCGGTAATAAAGATTCAATCCATCTAGCGCCCAAGGCGATCAATAAAGCAATAGAAAACCCAGGTACATACATTAGTACTTTTCTCATAATGTCCTCTCTTCGTGATTTTATAGATATAATATAGGAATTTAATGA
>CAZGDR010000123.1:0-2700 GCA_964524755.1 uncultured Spirochaetaceae bacterium | reverse complement strand
AATATAAGAAGCACTATTCGTTAGGGGAGTATTATAAAGCTCTGCTGTTACTTTACAAAGGAATTACACATCTAAAAAGAAATAAGAAATCTGGGTTAGTTGATCAGTCATTCATTGAACGTATTATGTTAAGTGTTACTGAAGTAAATGGTTGTGCTCTTTGCTCTTATGCCCATACCTCTATGGCACTCAAACAAGGATTTGAGCAAGAGGAGATTGACAGTTTTTTAAGCGGTAGTGATACTTATATTGTCCCAAGTGAAGCTAAAGCAATTTTATTTGCCCAACATTATGCCGACACTGGCGGTTATGTTGATCCCGTAGCGTACCAAGCTCTCATTGAAGAGTATGGAGAAGAAAAAAGCCATATAATTCTGGCAGCCATCAAAATGATGATGGTAGGAAACATGGTGGGGATTCCTATGAGTGCGTTTAAAAGTCGCTTAAAAGGAAAGGCCTATAAAAACAGCTCAATTTTCTATGAAATTATTATGATGCTTTCTTCCATCGTTTTTATCCCCGTCTCTTTTATCAACTCTCTTTTTTATACTAAAGAAATTCGTTTTGCTAACTCTTAGCAGATGATTTCATCTTCTGTTACGTAGGATTGACTCAAAATTATTCTCTCTTGGTGGCAGTAATTTTAGCATATAAGACAAAATCGGATTTATATTGGTCTAACTAGAGCTGTACACAGCTAAGTGACTAAACTTAGTTAAAGAATCAATTGCTATTACCAAAGGCACGATATTGGCAGGGCCCATAATCCATCTCCAAAAGATAAGGAATTTCTGCCACAGTATAAAATAATACCAACCGATTTTTTCTTCTGACAAAATCTATTTCGAAACCATTGAATAGATTGAAAATCTTCCGAACGAACCGCTTCACTAGCTTTCACTTCAATAGCTATAGTCTTACTCCCATCTTCAAGCACAAAATCTATCTCACGCTTATCTTTATCCCTGTATTGAAACATGCTCACATTTTCCAATTCGCATTGAATTGCAAGTTCATGATAAACATACGTCTCCACAAGCTTGCCTAGCCTATCTTCATCATCAAGAATTTCAGCCGATACCCATTTAAGAACTGAAGCCATGAGACCTGTATCCGTAGCATATATTTTATATTGCTTGGTTTGTCTTTGATAATCAGTTTTTCCCCACGGAGGAAGGGCATCAAAAAGATACATATTTTCAAAGTATTGTTGATAGGTCGCGAAGGTACTCCTGTTTATACCAAGAACCGATGCCAATGTTGAGGTATTATTATACTTGGAAGAATAAGCATATAGAGTTTCAACGAATTTCTCTAATACATCTGCTCTTCTAATATTTGCAACATCAGCAAGATCCCTTTCGAGTAAGTTTTGCAGGTAATTTTGATACCACATTTTCCTTTGAATTGGTGTAAGATTGATTGCTTCTGGATATCCACCTCTAATGGCAATATCGCTCACCATTTTCCTCCCAAAGCCTGAAGGTGTTGGTATAAAAACACCAGATTCAATCTGTTCAAGAAAAGTAGGTTTTGAATGGCGAATCTCACCCTCACTAAGTGTCCTCAGCCGAACATGAGCAACACGTCCTGCTAGGCTTTCGGTAACACTTGGCAGAGAAAATACATCTGAAGAACCAGTTATAAGAAACTGCCCTGGTTCGTTATTTCTATCAACAATTATTTTCATTGCAGAAATTAAATCAGGCACTTTCTGGATTTCATCGATAACCATAGTTCTGTTATGTCTGGAAAGAAAGACTCCAGGATCGTTATGTGCCGCTTCACGTGTAGTAAGAGAATCAAGGGTAAAGAAATCTTCTTCCTTGGGAACTATTTTTTGAGCAAGGGTTGACTTCCCACATTGTCGGCAACCACATAAATGGACAATACGCATAAAAGCAAGATAATCTTTTAGTGTAGTAGATAACCATCTAGGTATATGTTCAAAATGTATCATGTAGTGATATTACTATCTAAAAAGGTTAATAGCAAATAAATTATCCGACTAAATGCCAATAGGGATCCGACTAAATGCCAATAGGGATCCGACTAAATGCCAATAGGGATCCGACTATGTCCTCAAATCTTCTATTTAATTTGGGTGAGTTTGTATTAAGACTCATTATAATCTCTTATTAGTCTTATCTGGTATTCAGGAAACACTAAAATGGAACTTTCGTTCTTTTTATAGAAAATGGCTAACTTTGTCTGAATTGTAACTATTAAAGTCATTTAGCTGAGTAAAATCGACCTCTTCCTCACTCTCATCAATAATGAGTTGCTATCTGGCGTTACTATAGTTATCTTATAGGTAGTATATCACGTTCAGTTTATGAGTGTGGTCTACATTACCTCAATCTTGGAGGAGTAGTATGAGTAAAAAGATCTATCACGATCCAGACCCAGTCGAGACCAAAGAATGGTTAGAATCTATCGAAGGGGTCATAAAACACGAAGGTGGCGATAAAGCAGATTTCTTACTTGGTGAACTTACCCAAGCTGCCCGTAATCAGGGAGTCGATACCTCTCCTGGTGTAATTAGCCAATATGCGAATACTTTAATTAAAGATCCCAGTGCAGTAATTCCTCCTGACGATTCCTTAACCGCAAGGAATGTTTCAGCATTTGTCCGTTGGAATGCCATGGTTATGGTAGCAAAAGCCAATCTTGACCATAAAGGTCTTGGTGGCCATATTG
>CAZGDR010000122.1:0-2702 GCA_964524755.1 uncultured Spirochaetaceae bacterium | reverse complement strand
CCAGCCATACATTCAGGACAAACGGGGCACTAGATGAAGTCGTTCTTCTCTCGACCTAGGGGTTGTAACACGTCAAACCCCTTGCCGTTGTATCGAATTGGGCTACTCATACAACAAGAACCAATACCGATGGAAATTTTTTTGTTTATGATTATAGGGGATTTATCCATGTTGCGCTCCTTGTGCTCTTTTTGTCAATTATTATTCTGCGTGTTAAAAATACGACTTGTTTGTTCCCGTTTTTTTCTCTTGTACATCATATCTTCAGCCTGTTTGAAGACATCACTAATGGCAACATCTGCACTCTCTTTCGTTGCCCATCCCAGGGCAACCGAAACGTGCAAAGAATCAACAGAGGTCTTCCGCAAAGAACTTTCTAAAGCAGTAATGAGTTCAGAGGCAACTTCTGAATCCGTTCTAGGCATCAAGATTACATATTCATCCCCTCCAATACGCGCGGCCATATCGTAGACCCGAATTCTTCGGTTAATAGTCTTAGCCACGGCAATCAGTAATTGATCTCCAATTTGGTGGCCAAGATTATCGTTGACAGACTTTAAGCCATTTACATCAGCCATGACTAAGGTGAGCGGATAATTTTCAGCCACATCAAGTTTTGGAAGTTGTTCTTCATAATATCGTCGGTTATACAAGCTAGTAAGTTGATCATAATAACTTAAATAGCGGATACGAGCTTCAGCCTTTTTTCGCTCTTCAATATTACGAGTTACTCCGACTGCCTCCACTTCTCCTTTGTTATTCATACGGTACTTCACCGAGATTTCAACCCAAATGATAAATCCATCCTTACAAGGTTGTTGCAATTCAATATAATGGACCTTTGGGTTATGCGGGTTTTTTCTAAACTCCTCCAGTTTACCAGCAAAAGTTTTCTGAACCACTCGATAGGATCCAGCCGTCAATGACGTCTCTAAACTCTGTTGGAGAGCCTCTTCTACCGTATAACCCCGTAACTGTTCAATTGCCGGGCTGATATAAGTAAACTTGAGGGAGGCTATATCGAGGATCCAAATCACATCACTAGAATGTTCGGTAATAAGACGAAATTTTTCCTCACTAGCTTGTAACTCAATTTTTGCATCTCTGCGTTCAGTAATATCCTCAACATAAAAAACTAAGCCCCCTACAGAATTATCAGCTAAGAACCACGGACGCATGACCCATTGTATCCATATAGCAAGGCCATCTTCACGTGTATATAAATCCTCAGATTCTTGGGTCGCCTTTCCTAATAAGGCTTCTTGAAAACCACCTTTGAACAAATCAGGAGTGAGGGTATGTACATCTTGGTAATGCCGTCCAATAAGATTTTCATTGAGTTGGAATAAGTTACTGAACTTTTGACTTACATAGATGAATCTGAGTTGTAGGTCTAACACTGCGACCGCACTTGTATCGTGCTCAATAATATAGGCTAGCATGGTCTGAGAGTCCTTTAGGGCAGACTCTTGCATGCTTAGGTATCGATTCATTTTTCGGAGCACATGAATCCACGCGAGACCAATCCCTATGAGTACACTTAGGATTATGGCTAATCCTATAGTCATCCGTTTACTTAGCGCTGCATCAGGGGTAATAGAGAGATGTTTGTTCTTGATCTGTTGAACATCTTGGGCAGTTATCGAAGCAATCCCTTTGTTTAAAATAGCGTGCAGGATAGGTTCTTGTTTTACAATTCCAATGCGGAATTTACTTTCATAGTGAGGAACCACCCCAGCAATCTTTAAGTTAGAGATGTTTGCCTTTCGAATAGTATAGTCTGCGATAGTCAGTGAATGTAACGCAAAATCAGCTTCACCCTTTTCAACTACCCCTAACATATCATTGACCCGTTTCACGAGAAGAATATCAAGGTTGGGATAATCACTACGGATCTGTTCTTCAAAGCGGGAACCAGCTGGCAATACGACCGTTTTTCCTTCTAGAGTAGCGAGATCTGTAATATAGTCATGGTCATCATGCGTAATTATAGCGGTAGCATCGGTGAAATAGGGTTCGGTAAAGAGTAACCACTCTTCTCGTTCCTGAGTCTGATTCAAAAAGGGGAGAATATGCACGCTCCCATCCCTACCCGCCTCTAGGCTCTCTTGCCAGTTACGGGTAATTACCAACTCTGTGGTAAGCCCAAGACGCTGTGTGACAAGGGTGAACAAATCAGCAGCAATCCCTTTATGATTCCCGTTAGCAATATTCTCAAAGGGTTCCCAATCGGGATTGACAGCAAATCTGATTGGCCCGAGGTTCTCTAGATAGGCTCTTTCATCCGCTGAAAGAGGAATTATGATTGCGTCCGTTGATCCTACTTTAGTTATACCTGACGCATGAGGATCGATTTTCGAGGTGGGTTCTGTGAATATCCAGATACTAATAGCAATACTTACGAATAAAAAAAGGAGAAAAGCTCCAACAAACCATTTTGTGTTATAGGATTTACCTGAGTCGGTCTTTTTGTTCAAAAGCTTCTCCTCCGCTAGACAATGACCGTTAGTTTTGCATGTTTCCTTATTGATAGCAATATATAAGCTTTCGCTAGTGTAAACTTTTCAACCCAGCTCCACACAAGGGGATGATGGCATCAAGATCCTCCAGTTCCCTCTTCAGCGCTAGAGCATTGCGATACCCCGCATAATTGGCCGCACTGGTATACTCTACAAATACTCCTCGTTTAGCTAATGCTTTTT
>CAZGDR010000121.1:0-2715 GCA_964524755.1 uncultured Spirochaetaceae bacterium | reverse complement strand
GGAGAACTAGGGTGGAGCAAGGTTTTCCTCACTCCAGAGTTCGGTCCACGACAGCGGTTTGTCATCTTGCTGACTGATGCCGAATTAGAGCCCGATCCGATCTACGAAGGGAAAATTTGTGACCGCTGTAAGCTGTGTGTGAGAGATTGTACTGCTAAAGCGATAGACAAAACAGAATCGGTTAAAGTGACCGTTGCTGGGCATGAGTTAGAGTGGGGAAAGTTTAATCCCCTTGCGTGCGAACAGGGAATCCAAGGAGGATTAGAGCTGGAAAAGAATCCATTTGAACACGAATATCCTAGGCAGTATGGCTATGGACGTGCAATCGAAGGAGCCTATGGTTGTATCCGTTCATGTATGATCCATCTCGAGGAACGTAGAAGATTAAAGAAGAAATTCTGGAATGAGTTCCGTAAACGAGAACCCTGGCAGGATATCGATAGAAGCAAACCTTACGAATATGATGATGAGATATATGCCTATTATGCCGAACGGGGGATGGTGGAACCATACGACAAGTACATCACCTACTCGGAAGAGGACAACTATGGCACCAGCACCAAGAAAAAAGATCCTTACAACCTCTTGATAGATTGAGGTGAATGCATGAGGTTTTCTATTGGGTATCAGCTGACGGATGGGTACGATTTCGTTGATTGTATAGATGCATTTTCAGATGTAATCGGAGAGGTCTACTTTCCGTGGCTTGGAATAGCCGATGGGCGGGGGCGCAGTGTCTCCAGTATCGGCTTCCAGGAGGAGATGGAGAGCGATCTGCGATATATCCATGACAAGGGGGTAAAGCTTAGTGTCCTCTTCAATAGTACCTGCTATGGTGCTAGGGAACTCTCCAATTCATTTGGGAGGCAGATTGAACAAGTTATTTCCCACATCAGTGAATTCATAGGGTTGGAGTCGGTGACGACTACTTCCCTTTTTGTAGCAAAAGAAGTGAAGCATACTTTTCCATGGTTGGAAATACGTGCTTCGGTGAATATGGAGATAACTACGATTCGCCAGATGGAGTATCTGAGTGAATATTTCGATAGCTTCTATGTAGGGCGGTCGGTAAATCGAGATGTAAAACACGTAAACCAGATGCATGATTGGTGTACTGAAAATAGTAAGAAATTATTTTTACTAGCCAATAGTGGGTGTCTGAGCAACTGCCCAGCTCACACCTACCACGATAATCTGGTGGCACATGAACAGGAGCTTGCTGCTAGCGGTGATATGAAAACTCCGTTTTATGGGATATGTTGGGAATATTTGTCCAAAAAACAACACCAACAGGCTTTCAGGGACGATACAACGTGGATTCGTCCTGAGGACCTTTTTCGCTACGAAAACAAAGTAGATGGGGTAAAACTGGCGACTCGGACACATAAGAATCCCATGTTAGTCATTAAATCTTATGGCAAAAAATCTTTTGATGGGAATATGCTCCAACTTTGTGAACCGGACTACAGCAGTCTTTTTGCCCTAGACAATAAACAGATGGATGATAGTTACCTAAAACAGTAATGGTCCCCAATGTTCGGGCAATGAAACATTAAACAATACGCAACTCTCCCAACGGGTTCCTGTCTCAAAACTACAACTAAGGTTGAGTGAGACGGTGTGCACGAGATTTTCTATTTCAGAGCAACCATCATGACGCATGCAGAATCACAGGTTTGATTTTCTCGGTTTGCGTCCCTTGCACACAAGGGCTTCATAACGCTGTATTACTTCTTGCATGACATCTTCCCAATGGAGATATAAAGTATCTCTAGCACCAAGTCCAACTTCTTTACAAAGAGAGGGGTTGTTGAGTAGGGCGATGAGACGTTCTGCGTAAGATTCGATGGTGTTATCGGCAATAAAACTATTTTTACCTTCAATAGAGGCCTCTGCAGTGGCCGAACCCTGGGTGTTGAGTAAAGGGACGCTGAAAGCGGCAGCTTCGCGCATAACGAGTGCTGCAGTGTCGTATTGGGAAGGAAAGAGAAAAAGGGTGCTAGCTGCTAACAGAGCTTTAATCTTTTCACGGTCAGTTATTTTACCAAGAAAAATAATCTTTGACTCTAATTTATTCTTTGTGACAAAAAGTTTGAATTGAGCCGTGTCAGAACCAGAACCAACAAAAATCATTTTAAAATTTGCACCTCTTTTGTGGGCAATCAAAAGAGCTTGAAGAGTTAACTCAAGATTCTTCTCTTTTTTAATTTGCCCAATATAGAGGAGGATTGGAGTATCAGGAGGAGTTTCTGCTAGGCGGTGCCCCTCTTCTTGGTAGTCCTTATATTCTTGATCAGTGGGGATGCGAAAATCACATCCGTTAGGGATAACTGTAACCTCTCCTGAAAAGCCATACTCTAGTAAGCGCTTTTTACTCCACTCGGTTGGTGTCCATACCTCATCGGCTATTCGGTAGTGACGCAAAATCATTCTCGTGAGGTGTTCCGAAATAGTTTTTGAACGGGTATATCCAAGAAAGTCATCTTTGTAGAGGGTGTGAAAGGTACTGACGAGAGGAATATTACGTGTGCGTACCTTCTGTTCGGCAAAGCGGCCAAAAAAGAAAGGAGTATGGGTATGGATAATATCGAAGTTAATGGCACGGATCTGTTGGCGGAACTCAGCATTTTTTAAAACAATACCATAGGGAGAAATGCCAGGGATAGGGAACATGCTGGAGCGAATCGTATAATCAAGGCCATGTTCACGATCATA
>CAZGDR010000120.1:0-2780 GCA_964524755.1 uncultured Spirochaetaceae bacterium | reverse complement strand
ACCGTTGGGAAATGGACAACCTCAATCGCGGGGCCAAAGATATTGATCTTGATTCTTTAGATGCAGCAGTTGAAAAAATTGTAGATTTTGAAGAGAAGGCTATTTATCATGGATTTTCTGCAGCCGGCATTGTCGGATTACAAGAAGCAGCAGTGCACAAACCAGTAAGTTTTGGCAAAGATGGTAGTGCGATAATGGAAGCTGTTTCTGCGGCACTTGTTACGCTACGAGCAAGCCACGCAGATGGACCCTATGCGTTAATCGTTGGCACTAAAGCTTGGAAGGCTTTGCATAAAGATATACAAGGATTTCCCTTAATAGATAGAATTGAGCGATTCATTGGCGGAAAAGTTATTCATAGTCTCGCTATTGACGGGGCCTATCTCATCCCATTCGATGATGAAAATTTAGAATTAACGGTCGGTCAAGATTTTGCGATAGGGTATGAATCACACGATACGAAAGAGGTAACTCTCTTTATCACTGAATCCTTCACTTTCCGGGTGTTAGACCCAAACCTTATAGTCCCCTTTACCGTATAATTTGACCTTTTACACTAACGTCCCTCAATTGTTGAGGGGCGTTCTCTCATCTGAATTGCTTGAGGCTTGAGTACTAAGAGACCTTAGTGTAGATTATTGAACATGCAAAAGCTTCCCCAAAACAAAATGGCTACACGACCTATTGGTTCTCTATTGATCACTATGGGCGTACCCATCATGCTTTCTATGTTGATCCAAGCTCTCTATAACGTAGTTGATTCAATCTTTATTGCCCGTGTTGGAGTAGAAGCTCTTACCGCAGTGTCACTTGCCTTTCCCATTCAAATGCTCATGATCTCAGTTGGCTTAGGAACTTCAATAGGAGTTAATTCACTACTTTCTCGCCGTCTTGGTGCTCACAATCATAAAGAAGCCTCTAGTGTAGCGGTACACGGATTATTTCTAGCCATTATTAGTTGGGTGCTTTTTGCCATTTTTGGTGCAATTCTAACCCCCCGTTTTTTTCAGTTCTTTACCGATTCTCCTGAAATTATTTCGATGGGGAAACCCTATTTATTCATTTGTACAATGCTCTCTTTAGGTATTTTTGCCCAACTTGTCTGTGAAAGAATTATGCAGGGTACGGGCAACACAATTTACCCTATGATTACGCAAGGGACAGGAGCCATTATTAATATCATTCTTGATCCCATCTTTATCTTTGGTTACTTTGGTGTGCCTAAGATGGGAGTCACTGGTGCTGCTATTGCTACAATTATTGGACAATGGTCGGCCATGAGTATGAGTCTCTTCTTTATGCTAAGAAAAATTCCTGAACTAGAATTTAAGTTTAAAGGATTTCGTCCACAGTTCCGTATTATTAGAGAGATTTATCAAGTTGGACTTCCTACGATGATTTTACAATCAATTGGCACGGTTATGACCATTGGCATGAACACCATTCTTATCTCCTTCTCGGCCACCGCAGTAGCAGTCTTCGGAGTCTATTTTAAACTACAAAGTTTCATCTTTCTCCCTGTATTCGGCTTAGTTGCGGCAATGGTTTCTATTGTTGCCTTTAATTATGGTGCACGCGACAAAGAACGGATAACTAAAACCATCCGCCATGCGATAGGGATTGTAGTTTCAGTCATGTTGTTGGGATTGGCTATGTTTCAATTTGCACCAAAATTATTATTAGAACTATTTGATGCCTCGCCAGACATGATGGAAATTGGTATGAAAGCCTTACGCATCATCAGTCTACACTTTCCTTTAGCGGGAATTGCCATTGTGCTGAGTTCCTCTTTTCAGGCCATGGGGAAGGGTTTTTATAGTTTGCTCCTCTCTATTATACGCCAACTGGTAGTGTTATTGCCTGCAGCCTATCTGTTGTCCATTCTTTGGGGCCTCGATGCGATTTGGTTTGCGTTTTTAATCTCCGAAATAGTTTGTGTGATTATTAGCCTGTTTTTGTACGTACGCGTGTACCGAAGAAATATTCGAACCCTTGAACCGCATCCTGTCTCCCCAGTTTAATAACTTCAATCGAGAATAATTAGAGCCAAAAAGACGAGAGGTTCCTCTTTTTCATTGCGAATAGCATGACTTGCTCCATCTCCGGTAATCACCAGATCTCCAGGGGTTACTATTTTTTCGCCGTCAGCCTCGGTTACAATACCCTCGCCACTTATAATCCAATAATATTCAGTTTCATTAACGTGATCATGTTCTCCGATTGAGGTCCCTTGCTTCATGGTAATTGTGCTGAATAACCGACAATGCTTCATTTCCTCAGGCTTGAGAAATTCGAGAATTTGACATAATCCATCTCCTCCACGCATCTGTCTTTCACGGTAAAGCATTTCATTTGCACGTTTAATCATCTTATATCTCCTTGGTGTATTCATAGAAGTAGCAAAACATTCTCACCTCAGGGGGAGCGCGGAATGTAGAGCCACCTCATAAGGGGATAATCATATCCCTTCTTTGTAACGGAGACAGTATACACATTGCCCGATGTTTTGATAACTGAACAACTATGTAAAATTCCTCCGTACTCGTGATACTATTGACTGTAGCATGTGGTTTTTGGTTCCTGAAGGGATTGTTGCGTATTAAACACATGGCACCTTTTTGTAATTTTGATTCTAAACGTAAGATTTTCATGCATGAGATGTATGAAATCTCATCGAGAGCTCTACTCGAGTGTTTTTGCAGAAAGTGTCATAATCGTTTCCGTCGCAATTAGTAGTCCAGCAATTGCTCAAAGCGGTCTCTTCTGGTAGGGTAAAGTAA
>CAZGDR010000119.1:1573-2882 GCA_964524755.1 uncultured Spirochaetaceae bacterium | reverse complement strand
AACAAAGCTGGGCCTCTTCGCTTTCCCCGTCCAACACGTAGCCAAGCGCATTGGAATTGATACCGAAAAGCGCTGCCGCCTCATTCAAGGTTTTCTCAATATAGATCGATTTATTCTTCGGATCGGAAAATTTCCTGACCAATTGCATGGAATCAGATTTGTAGATGACTATGAATTCCTTGTCGAGCCACTCACTAATCATGGAAGCAAGCTTCGCACTAAACATGGTCTTGAACCCATTTGCAAGGAAAAGCTCTTCGTCATGCAGGCTACTCGTTGCCAAGGCAACAGCTCCTTTTGCATTTTGCATATATGCGGGCACCAAGTAGGACTCGATGCCACCAAGGTCGCCGATCTCCAGGTCATCGCTACGGATAAAAAGCATGACATTATTCACAGAAAGGGTTTCTTTCAGAACCTTTCGTTGGTAATCCGCTTCTAGGAAACTCCCTAGATCAAGAGAGATCGTGTAGTTAAAAAGTAGATCTTTGTGAGTAAAAGTGATAGAAAAATTCACTGGTTCGGTATTTAGAAGTGTATTGTTCGGTATCAGTTCAAGTGCGTTGGACGCAGCATTAGGCGAATTCTTCGTCTCGACATTGCGGATGTTCCCGCGAAGCACAATCTGCTTGAAGGACTCCATTGCCCCAATGATATTCGTCTTACCTGAAGCATTCGGTCCATAGATCACCGCTGAGCACAATCCCTTATATTCTTCTTTCCCGATTTTTTCTGACAAGATACTGTAATTCAAATCCTTCTGCTTAGGAGCAGGAGTCATTGAGAATACGCATTCATCCTTAAAGGATTTATAGTTTTTCACTTTGAATTCTAACAACATGAAACTTCCTCCATTTTGCAGTATTTTTGCAAAATCACATTTATGATATACCACCATTACCAATTTATGTCAAATAAAACTAATAAATTTTACAGAATATCTTCAAAATTAAAACTTCTAAGTAAGGGTATCTAAATAGTAGAAAATCTCATTCTACATTGGATGCTGGGGTTCAATTTTTCGAAGGGTATAACTTTTAACATATTTAACGTTCAACATAGACCTGAATTTTTACATGAGTCCGAAATAACCAAAGTTTTTCTCTGCTGCAGCAATAGTATCTTGCTTTGGCGTAAGGGTAATCCCTCGTATTGGCGTATACTTGATGTCGAAGTACTTCTCATACTGCTTCTCATGGGCAGGCACTTTTTTATCAGTGTGGAGCTTCTCTTCTAATAAAAATACTTCACAATCTCTTTTTCTCGTGGTATTTTACAGAACCAGAGTATCTTTTCTGGCATGTTGACT
>CAZGDR010000119.1:0-1473 GCA_964524755.1 uncultured Spirochaetaceae bacterium | reverse complement strand
TGTTGGGTAGCTTGTTGGGTAGCTTGTTGGGTAGCTTGTTGGGTAGCTTGTTGGGTAGCTTGTTGGGCAACTTGTAAGCAAGCTTGCGCGATAGCTTGTGCAGTATCTTGCGCGATATGCCTACTTAAAGAATAATTCATGTTCTACAACACAGCATAGAAGGGTGGCTCGTAATATGGAGTATCAGTGTAGGTGAATGTTTGAGCGCTAAAGCCAAACCATTAAAATAACCTATCTTTCGTCGTCTAAAAATCGAAAAACGGAGATACTAAATTCAAAAGCTCCTTCTCAAGCAGAGAATTGTTATTTAATAAGATTCTTTTCTTACTTCTTAATGGGAAGAATTGTCTTAAGATAATCATCTGTAAGGATAAATTCAGGGTCAGCATTATTTAGCTTCCGCATGAGAGGGACAACTTTAGTTCTTACCCCCATTCCTCTTGAATCAACATATCCATAATCACGCAAGATTTCCATAATGAGCTGATTACGGGGAGAACGTTGCCCAGCAAGCATTTTTTCTACCGTCATTGAATTATGCATAGCTCCTGGACTTATTACCTCTAATCGATTGTTGTAGTTCACAATTTCCACTTCATTAACTTTAGTCCAATCGCGGTGAGCGAGAGCATTTACTACAACTTCCCTCACCACTTCGAGTGGATATACCCAAGTTCCTTCACGTTTTAAGTCTTTATCTACAATCGATGATTCTTTGTAAATGAATGGTCTAATAGCATCAGAGAACTTTTCGATAAGTCCTCCATCAACTACGATTACCTTTCCATCTTGCATTTCACGCCGCGCAACTAGTGGCCCGTCTATAACAATATCGGTCAGTGCATCGTATTCCTTCTCATTACCACGATAGGCCTCAAACCTTAAACCACATCGTTTTAGATAACGCCGAGGAGTTTTTCCAAAACAGACTAACCCTGCAATTGTACAGACCTCTTTACCAATGTTATCAGCACACATGAGACCAAGACCTACTAACCTTGTCGTCCACTCCTTGTCTGTTCGGGGAACGTTTTCCACATCCTTAATAATGTTCTTCAGATAAAATGAGAGGCGAGAAAGATCGAGAGATTCTAGTGAACTACCGGGGACAGGGAGGGATTCAAGATATAAAAGTCTTCCGGTGAGAAATAGCTTAGCTTTTTGCTCCCGGGAAGCGATTTTTGAACGGCTTCCCATTCGGATATAAATATCGTCACGATTGTTATGTTTTACTACATAGGGCTTTGAGATACCCGCTAAAATAGTAATAATTGCTATTCTTTTATCTCCAATTATCAATTCCTCATAATAGGGAATAATCTGTGGAAAAACCTTATCTCTAAAGCAGTTCAGCACCCATTCTTGGAGGTTTTGTCTTTTAATACCGGAGATCTCCCCATTGTCTTCGACACCTAAGAAAATTCTCCCACCTTGCAAATTAGCAAAGGCGACTACTTCTTTCGCTAATTGTTC
>CAZGDR010000118.1:0-3004 GCA_964524755.1 uncultured Spirochaetaceae bacterium | reverse complement strand
TCTAAGTAAAAAATATAACCTCCCAGATTTTTTCGCCCACGGAGAATAAGATTTTAAAAAGCAATTCGATAGAATGAGTAAGACCGCTATACAAGGGTTTTATCATAGCGTCTCGGGGGTAATAGCAGTCTCATCGCATATAAAAAAGTTTATTCTTGAGAATGCTTCGATTAATTCAGAAAAAGTTGCGGTTGAACCTAATGGGACAAATACATCAATATTCTATCCAGCAGATAAGCAGGAAATGAGAAAAAAACTAGGGATTCCTCATAATGCTATAGTGGTAGTGTATGTTGGAACTATGATTGAGAGAAAAGGTCCTCGCCGTCTTGCACAAGCGTTGGCGGGATTGGATCATATTCATGGATATTTTATTGGTAAAGGAAAAGAGAGTTTGCCAGAAGAGAGGGTGAATATTCATTTGTGTGGAGAACGTGTACAAAAAGAGGTTGTAGAGTATTTGAATGCAGCTGACATGTTTGTTCTTCCCACTCTGGCAGAGGGAAGTTCTAATGTAATTGTGGAGGCCTTAGCATGTGGTCTCCCTATTATTTCATCTGATAGGGATTTTAATAAGGATATTTTGGACGAATCTTGTGCTATTCTAGTAGATCCTACCAACATTGATGAAATACGTGAAGCTATACTTTGCCTAACAAACAACGAAGAGCGTAGGGCTAAAATGGCAAAAGCAGCCTTGGAAAAAGCGAAACAACTCGATATCAACGAGCGAGCAAAGAGGATATTATCCTTTATTGGAGACAACACATAAACGAGGGAAGTGTATGGCAAATATTGCAGTAGTAGGAACAGGGTACGTTGGATTGGTGTCGGGTGCTTTACTTAGTGATTTTGGGCATTCTGTTATTTGCGTCGACATTGATGCGGCTAAAATTGAAAAGTTGGTGAAAGGGGAGATCCCAATCTTTGAGCCAGGGCTTGAACCGGTAGTCAAAAATAATACGTACTACAAACGCCTAAGCTTTACCACCAACCTCGCAGAGGCTATCGCAGCATCCGAAGTAATCTTTATCGCTGTAGGAACGCCTCCCGCAGATGACGGGAGTGCCGATTTGCAATATGTTCTTACCGTTGCACGAGGCATTGCCGAACATATGACCGATTATAAGGTTGTTGTCGATAAATCAACAGTACCGATTGGAACCGGTCAAAAAGTAAAGAAAACCATCCAAGAGGTGTTGAATAAACGTGGTGTGGATATTCCCTTTGATGTAGTGTCTAATCCGGAATTTCTAAGAGAAGGCTCGGCAGTCCAAGACTTCACCCACCCAGATAGAGTGGTTATCGGTGCAGAGAGCGAAAAGGCTTTGAACATCATGAAGGATGTGTATCGGGTCTTGTTCATCAATGAGACTCCGTTTGTAGAGACCGATATTGAAACTGCTGAGATGATAAAATACGCTTCTAATGCGTTTTTAGCAATGAAGATTACCTTTATCAATGAGCTTGCTAATGTTTGTGAGCAAGTGGGAGCGAATGTGCAGAAAGTTGCTCGAGCGATGGGACAGGATGGGAGAATTTCTCCTAAATTTCTCCATGCAGGACCTGGGTACGGTGGTAGCTGCTTTCCAAAGGACACCAGAGCCTTGGCTGAAATTGCACGTAGTTGTGGAGAACCAATGAGTCTTATTGATGCGACTGTATCTGCGAATGAAAAACAGAAGCTTAAAATGATAAAAAAGATAAAAAAGGGCTTAGGAAAAGATCTGAAAGGGGCTACGATTGCTATCCTAGGAGTTACTTTCAAGCCCAATACCGATGATATGAGGGAATCTCCCTCCTTGTTAATCCTTCCTGCCTTGGTTAAGGATGGTGTTAAATTACGGATTTCTGACCCACAAGGATATAAAGAAGGTTCTTGGAGGTTCGCCGACATAGAGCAACATATCACCTGGTGTAAGGATGCTTATGAGGCTATTAAAGGTAGTGATGCGACGGTCATTCTAACCGAATGGAACCATTTCAGGACGCTAGATTTTTCTCGGTACGAGGAACTTAATGCTGAGAAGGTATTATTTGATTTGAGGAATATTTATAAACGCCAACAGGTAGAAGAGTTAGGGTTTGTGTATCATGGAGTTGGTGTATGAGTACAGTCTTAGTCACTGGTGGCGCTGGTTTTATCGGTTCTCATGTGTGTGAATCTCTCCTGAAAAGGGGAGATTCAGTGGTGGCTCTCGATAATTTTAATGATTTTTATGATCCTATAATAAAACGAACAAATATAAAATCTGTCGAACGGACGGCTAAAACATATAGCGCTGACTTTTTTCTGGAAGAGGGCGATGTTCGTGATAACGAATTTCTTGAAGCGATATTTACTCGACATGCGTTTGATGCAGTAATTCATCTGGCAGCTTATGCAGGCGTGCGACCTTCAATTGAAAATCCCCAGCTCTACACCGAAGTAAACGTACTGGGGACCACAAATCTACTCGAGATGATGAAGATTCATAAAATAAAGCGCCATGTTTTTGCCTCTTCTTCTTCTGTGTATGGCAATAATAAAAAGGTCCCTTTCAGTGAGAATGATCCTGTAGATAAAGCCATTTCACCCTATGCGGCTACGAAGAAGGCCGGAGAAGTTATCTGCTATACGTATCATCATTTGTATGACATTAGTACGGCGTGTTTACGGTTTTTTACGGTATATGGTCCTCGACAGCGACCGGATTTAGCCATACATAAATTTACAAAACTCATTTTACAAAATAAGCCGATCCCCTTTTATGGAGACGGAAGTATGAAGCGGGATTATACCTACATAGGAGATATTGTGGATGGAGTGCTTAGTGCTCTTGATTGGACACGCGGGAGTATTCCAAAGTACGATATTTTCAATCTTGGGAATTCCACCCCTATTACGTTATCGGAACTGGTAAAGAATATTGAAAGTGTAGTAGGAAAAGTGGCAGAAATTAATAATTTACCGCAACCTCCAGGAGACGTAGATTGTACCTTTGCTGATGTTTCACATGCAGGG
>CAZGDR010000117.1:0-3069 GCA_964524755.1 uncultured Spirochaetaceae bacterium | reverse complement strand
AAAACCTAAACCTACACTTAGAGGTATTTCGAAGGTTCCCTGCAGAGGGATGTAGGTGAGTTTGGCTTGGAAAGGTACTGAGGTAAACAGATCGTTGCGATCATAGGCGAAGTAATAGCCGAGTTCACCACCCAAAGCTAAGGTACTGGAAAGAAATCCTTGATAACGGATAGATCCAAAACCACCAACTTTCAAGTGGGTATCAAAAAAAGGCAAAAACTTTTCTCCTTCAGAAGAAGGGAGAAATGGACGATAAAAAAAAGCAGGTAAGACTGGTCCAGCTGTGAAGGTGAACATTTGGCTTCCCATCGAATACTGACGGGCCTTAGGAGTCGAGTCCTCGGCCGCAATAAGTAGAGTAGGTACTATTACGCATAGGAGCAACACTATCAAAAATTTTTTCATCACAATCTCTCTCCAAGAATTCTATAGTAACGATACCTCCCTATCATATCGTATCGCTTTAGTTTTGAAAACCTATTGCAAAGGTACACAACATCCTTAAATTTTGGTATACATAGAATATTCGTTACAAGGGAGAAGTTATGTTGCTAGTATCAGGAAAAGAAGTTGCATCTAAAGTACGTCAGGAAGTCGAACAAAAGGGTAAAGAATTTATCCACAACACTGGACATACTCCCTGTTTAGCCGTAATTCTAGTCGGGGAAGATCCTGCTAGTGTTACTTACGTAACAAGTAAAGGTAAAGCCTGTGATAAGATGGGCTTTAACCATCGTGATTATCGCCTAGCGGCTTCTACCAGTGAAACTGAACTTATTACCCTTATCCAGACATTGAACAATGATGCATTAGTTGACGGGATTTTAGTTCAATTACCGCTTCCAGATCATATTAACGAACAGAAAGTATTACATACTATGGATGCTAATAAAGATGTAGATGGACTACACCCGACCAATGTTGGCAAGCTCATGTTAGGCTACCCACAATTCATTCCCTGTACTCCAGCAGGAATTATGCGATTGCTAGATGAGTATGCAATCGAGACAAGAGGGAAACAGGTAGTAGTAGTGGGTCGAAGCAATATTGTGGGAAAACCTATAGCTGCTTTACTTATGCAAAAGGGACGAGATGCTACCGTTACAGTATGCCATAGTCGTACGACTGATCTCGCTTTTCATACCCGTTCTGCTGACATCTTAATTGTAGCGATTGGCTCTCCGTTGACTGTTACTGGTGAAATGGTAAAAGAAGGGGCCACGGTAATCGATGTTGGGGTGAATCGGGTTGCCGATGCTACTCGTAAAAGAGGGTACCGCATCGTCGGAGATGTCGACTTTGATCAGGTTAGCCTTAAATGCTCGGCTATAACCCCCGTTCCAGGTGGAGTGGGACCGATGACCATTGCTATGCTTATGGAAAATACATTGCGTGCTGCTATATTACAGCACGGTAGGAGTTTTTGATTTCATGTCTGAAAAGAAAATACACAGCCGTTATTGGCTGGAAACATATGGGTGTCAGATGAACACGGCTGAATCGAATGCGCTGGAGGCAGCTTTGCAAGCTGCAGGGATGCAACCAGCCGCTAAAGTAGAAGAGGCTGATTGTGCCATTCTCAACACCTGTAGCGTACGTAAAACAGCAGAGACGAGAATATGGGGGAGAATTGGATTCTTTCAACATATTAAAGAAACACAACCACTTACATTAGTGATTACGGGTTGTATGGCAGAGAGAATTGGAGACGACTTCTTTAAGGATGCACCGGCAGTAGATCATGTATGGGGTACTAATGATAAACAGAGAATTGCAGCTCTCTTGACCGGGAGTAGCGATGAACGTGATTTTGCCTACACTTTTACCCAAAGTTATTACAAGCCAGGTTCCTTTAAATCGTATGTGCCAATTATGAATGGATGTAATAACTTCTGTGCCTACTGTATTGTTCCATATGTACGGGGTAGAGAAGTTTCGCGAGATCCACAATCCATTTATGATGAGATTAATTTTTTAGAAGAGCAGGGAGTACGTGAAATAACCCTCTTGGGCCAGAATGTAAATTCATACGATTATACCTTTCAGGGCCAACGAATGCGCTTTCCTGATTTACTCTCGGCAATAACCCAGCGAACCTCTACTATTCGTTGGATTAGATTTGAAAGTCCTCATCCTAAAGATTTTTCTCAAGAGTTAATTCAGGTTATAGCGCAAGAACCAACCATTGCTAAACATTTACATGTGCCTGTTCAAAGCGGATCAACCAAGATATTGCGCCTTATGAATCGACGTTATAGTCGCGAACAATATCTCCAGTTGGTAAATGATTTACGTACTGCAGTTCCTCATCTTACCCTAACAACAGATGTTATGGTGGGGTTCCCTGGGGAAACCGAAGATGATTTTCACCAAACGTTATCTTTAATGAGCGAGGTCGGCTTCCTTGAGGCTTTCATGTATTATTTTAATCCACGCGAGGGGACTGCAGCAGTAGATTTCCCCAATCAATTATCTTCCGATGTTAAAATGCAACGACTTCAAGAGCTCATTGCTCTTCAACATTCTATAACTCAGAAATATAATACAGAACGAAAATTAGGAGAAGTCGAGGTATTAGTTGAACAGGTGTCAAAACGTAATGAGAAAGAGTTGTTAGGGCGGACTGAACACGATGAGATGGTAGTTTTTGAGCCCATTACTGAACTGGCTATGGGTGATTTTACCCATGTTTCATTGCATAGTTTGGTTGGGAAAACATTCCAAGCAACCCATATACCAAATTGAGGGAGACGTGAAAGAATTAATTGCCTTGTTAGAAGACTCAAAGCACACGGTAGCATTCACCGGAGCAGGGGTTTCTACTCTTAGCGGTATTAGAGACTTTCGTGGAGTAGGGGGATTCTATACTGCTGACTGGGATGGTATGCAGGTTGAAGACATTTTATCATTAGATTATTTTATCTCGGATCCTGGTCTATTTTATCGTTGGGCAAAAGAATTCTTATATACATTAGACGATTATACTCCTTCTATCGTTCACACCGTCCTGGCCTCTATGGAACACAAGGGGCTCATCCATGGAGTGTATACCCAAAACATTGATATGCT
>CAZGDR010000116.1:0-3070 GCA_964524755.1 uncultured Spirochaetaceae bacterium | reverse complement strand
ACTCAAAAAATAGGTATAAAAATAAGGGGTGAGCAGTAATATTAAATGTCCACCTAAAAATGGAAAAGATGGAGAAAAAATAGTATCCCATGAGAATCGTGTTATTATTGGTTTACCAACAAATCAACATAGACACGGAGACACCATGGGACGTAAGCAGTTTACATTGGAACAGCATTGCAAGGGAAGTCATTTTACTTGGGATGAGAGATTACAGCTGCAATACTATTACGCAGGTAGCAAAGGTAGCGTATTGTAGTAACACCACCCTACAAAGTAGCTTGCGCCTCTGCATTTTTTAGCAGTTGAACAATTTCTTCTCTCCCCTCTTCCTCGGCGAGCTCCAGCGCAGTTTGACTAAAGAAGAAATCTGTAGCGAAAAGATCGGCTCCGGCTTCGATAAGGGTGGTAACAACCTCCGCAGTATTCATTATGGCCGCCCACATCAGAGGGGTCGATTCAAAATGCAGGTCACGACTTTCTATATCTGCCCCCGCCTCTAATAAGAGCTTTATCACTTGAGGGGAGCCTTCTTGGGCAGCCCAAATAATCACCTCGCCCCCAACATCTTTTGTATCGCGAGCGGAGAGGTCAGCTCCGTAAGCAAGCAAAGTTGATACCACCTCTGGCGTATTCTTTGCCGCCGCCCACATCAGGGGAGTTCCCCCTATAGCTTCATCCACCTCTTCTATGTTTGCCCCAGCTTCTACTAGCAAAGTGATCACTTCTGGACCACCAATGTCAGCTGCCCAGATAATGGGAGCATCATAATATTCAAGATCCTTGGCATGCACATCCGCTCCTCCAGTAAGCAAAACAGCCACCAATTCCGGTCTATTTTGTGCGATAGCCATAATGAGTAACGTCATTGTTGAGTCGCTTGGTATCCCGTTTGGATCAGCACCCGCCTGCAGTGCCACTTGGGTAGCTTCAACATCACCAGCCTCTACAGAACTATAGAGTTCTTCCTGTGGGTTCAGCTCGGAGTCTTCAGTGGGTATAAGAACAACCTCAGAGTATTCGACTACGGCCTGATCTGTAGCACATCCGTACAAAGCAAATACAATTACAAGCGGTATAAGAATTGCGTATTTCTTCATCATTAAAGACTCCTGTATTTCATAGTATGGGCATGAAGAGTGCAGGTGCAATTATTAGACTTGCTGACCATACCATGCTCACAATCTACTCAACCCCCTTTCGAGAGGCAAGACCCACCACGATCCCTTTAACAAATACAGATGCTTATGTAGCTTACACCTCTACGTGCGAATTAAAAGATAACTCCTACACGAAATGAACAATCACAACTTAGTTCCAGCTACCCAAATTACAAGATACGTGGTTAGAACATAGATTTCTGCACCAGATTTAATTTCTCATAAGCATCGAAAAAGCCCTTATAATTATGACAATAAAATTGTCAAGTAAACTTGGAAATTGTAATGAGTGTGATTTGACTAACTCTTAGTAAAGATGATATAAATCCCATTATATAAAAGAATAGGGTGGACACCATGGAATTTAAGATAGAAAACAAAGAGCAACTGGTAGAATTGTGGACCAATATCTATAACACCGAAGGCAAACCCGACTGGTCACACATCTTGCCCTATTATGACGATGACATTTATTTTCATGATACCGTCCAGAAGATACATGGTATAACCAACTTCACGGCTATGACCGAACGCTTAATAGCGCGGTCGCATGACCTGAAAATGGTTATTAAAAACACCGCTCAAAACAGCAACATCATATTCCTTGAATGGGAAATGAGCATGAGCTTTTAAAAATACCCAAACTCATCTATATTCGGCTCAAGTCGGGTAACCTTGAACGAAAATGGAAAAATAATCGAACAACGTGATTTCTATGACCTTTGGGGCGATATCTTTGACAACATTCCTCGATTTAACAAAGCCTATCGAAAATTCATGCATAAAAAGTTTGGTTGAAAGGATACAGTAGATGAATCCATACCTAAAAGAATACAAATGGTCGAATATCAAAGCCATGCTTAAAAACAATAAAACGGCCCCCAAAGAAGAGCATCAGGACTTCCATGGGCACCTAGTCGTCATTACTGGCGCCACCTCAGGCATCGGCTATGAGACGGCCAAACTTTACGCCTCCCATGGTGGGGATCTGCTGGTAATCAACCGAAACCAGGAAAAATCAGAGCAACTAAAAAAAGAAATTGAGCAAGAATTTAATGTTACATGTAATTTCTTTATTGCAGATTTCACCCATCTCGACCAAGTACATGTCACCGCAGATATGCTAGCCAACTTGAATAGAAATATAGATGTCCTCATCCACAACGCTGGAGTCTATAATACTAAAAAACAATTCACGGTCGACAATATCGAGGAAGTATTTCAGGTCAACTACCTAGCATCGTTCATTATTAACTATCGACTAAAAGAGAAACTGAAACAGCAGAAAAAAGCTAGGATCATCCTCGTGAATTCAGAAGGGCACCGGTTCGCACTAGGCGGACTGAGAACGGATGATCTACGTTGGGAGCGACATCGTTATACAGGACTAAAAGGCTACGGATCAGCCAAAACGGCACAACTACTCTCTATGATTCCTTTTTCACATTACTACCAAAATAGCACGATAACCATTAATGCCATGCATCCAGGTGATGTAAAGAGCAATATGGGACAAAATAATGGTAAAATCTATAAACTCTTTAAGCGCTTGATGATAACTCCTACGGCCAAATCTCCTGTACTCTCGGCCCAAGCTCTCTATTACCTTGGGGTCTCAAAAGAGATCGAAGGAGTTAATGGGAAGTTCTTCAACTTCACTACTGCAGAAACCCCAGCTCCTCATGCACTCGCCCCTAGTGTAGCTGAAAGGCTCTGGCAGATAAGTTTAGAAATGGGAGGATTATAATGGATGCCAAGCATTATGAAATTGTAATCGTTGGTGCAGGACTGGCTGGATTAACTGCTGCTGCCTATTTGTCCAAAGCAAATTTTTCAGTTCAAGTATTGGAGAAAAACCCTACCTGCGGGGGCTTGCTAAATTCTTTTTCTCGAGATGGGTATGTGTTTGA
>CAZGDR010000115.1:0-3110 GCA_964524755.1 uncultured Spirochaetaceae bacterium | reverse complement strand
GCCATCGGTTCCATGAAGAAATAACCAAAGGAGCACTTGTTATGGATATCTTAAAGAAAGAATTAGCCCCATTAACCACTAAAGTATGGGAGGAAATTGAAGAAAGAGCAGCTGCCATTATCCGTTCACGCCTCAGCGCCAGAAAAGCCGTCCATGTAGATGGTCCGAAAGGGTGGAGATTTACGGCGGTTCCAGAAGGCCGACTTGACCTAGTAGATGAAACTGGTGATGTCAAAGTAGGCGTGTTTCAAGTTGCACCCCTGTGTGAAGCACGGGTACGATTTACCCTTAACCGTTGGGAAATGGACAACCTCAATCGCGGTGCCAAAGATATTGATCTTGATTCCTTAGATGCTGCAGCTGAAAAAATTGTAGATTTTGAAGAGAAGGCTATTTATCATGGATTTTCCGCAGCCGGCATTGTCGGGCTCCAAGAAGCTGCAGTACATAAAGCTGTAGCTTTTGGAAAAGATGGCAGCTCCATAATGGAAGCAGTCTCTGTTGCACTTGTTACATTACGAGCAAGCCATGCTGACGGGCCCTGTGCGTTAATCGTGGGAACTAAAGCTTGGAAGGCTTTGCATAAAGATATACAAGGATTTCCCTTAATAGATAGAATTGAGCGATTCATTGGCGGAAAAGTTATTCACAGTCTCGCTATTGATGGAGCCTATCTCATCCCATTCGATGATGAGAATTTAGAATTAACCGTAGGTCAGGATTTTGCTATAGGGTATGAATCACATGACACGAAAGAGGTAACCCTCTTTATCACTGAATCATTTACTTTCCGTGTGTTAGATCCAAATCTCATCGTCCCTTTTACAGTATAATTTAAGCTCTTACATGAACGTCCCTCAAAATTGAGGGGCGTCTCATCGATACGATCCGCCTGAGGCTTGAGTACTAAGGAGCCTTAGTGTAGATTATTGTACATGCAAAAGCTTCCTAAAAATAAAATGGCCACCCGACCCGTTGGTTCATTATTAGTTACAATGGGCCTCCCCATCATGCTCTCCATGCTGGTCCAAGCCCTTTACAATGTAGTAGATTCCATCTTTATTGCCCGTGTTGGGGTCGAGGCCCTTACAGCAGTGTCACTTGCCTTCCCAATTCAAATGCTCATGATCTCAGTTGGCTTAGGAACTTCAATTGGGGTTAACTCGCTACTTTCTCGCCGTCTTGGTGCTCACAATCATAAAGAAGCCTCTAGTGTAGCGGTACACGGATTATTTCTAGCCATTATTAGTTGGGTGCTTTTTGCCATGTTTGGTGCAATTCTAACTCCCCGTTTTTTCCAGTTCTTTACCGATTCTCCTGCGATTATTTCGATGGGGAAACCCTATTTATTCATTTGTACAACTCTCTCTCTAGGTATATTTACCCAACTTGTCTGTGAGAGGATTATGCAAGGTACCGGTAATACTATTCACCCTATGATTACCCAGGGAGCGGGTGCCATCATAAATATAATTCTTGACCCTATCTTTATCTTTGGTTACTTCGGCGTACCTAAGATGGGAGTTACTGGAGCCGCCATAGCTACGATTATTGGGCAATGGTCGGCCATGAGTTTGAGTCTCTTCTTCATGCTGAGAAAAGTTCCTGAACTACAATTTAAGTTTAAGGGGTTTCGCCCACGGTTTCGTATTATTAGAGAAATCTATCAAGTTGGACTCCCTTCGATGATCATGCAATCTATTGGCTCGGTTATGACCATTGGGATGAACACCATTCTTATCTCCTTCTCGGCCACTGCAGTCGCTGTGTTTGGAGTTTACTTTAAACTACAAAGTTTTATCTTTCTCCCTGTATTCGGCTTAGTTGCGGCAATGGTTTCTATCGTTGCCTTTAATTATGGTGCACGTGATAAAGAGAGGATAACTAAAACCATCCGCCATGCGATAGGGATTGTAGTTTCAGTCATGTTGTTGGGATTGGCTATGTTTCAATTTGCACCAAAATTATTATTAGAACTATTTGATGCCTCACCAGAAATGATGAAGATTGGGATGAAAGCTTTACGGATTATCAGTCTACACTTTCCTTTAGCGGGAATTGCCATTGTGTTGAGTTCCTCTTTTCAGGCCATGGGGAAGGGTTTTTATAGCTTGTTTCTCTCTATCATACGCCAATTGGTAGTGTTGTTACCTGTGGCTTACTTATTGTCAATTCTTTGGGGCCTCGATGCGATTTGGTTTACGTTTTTAATCTCCGAAATAGTTTGTGTGATTATTAGCTTGTTTTTGTACGTACGTGTGTACCGAAGAAATATCCAAACCCTTGAACCGCATCTTGTAGCCCCTGTTAAGGAATATTTAATCGAGAATAATTAGGGCCAGGAAGACTAATGGTTCCACCTTTTCATTACGGATGGCGTGGCTTGCGCCGCCTCCGGTAATCACCAGATCTCCTGCTGTTACTGTTTTCTCACCATCAGCCTCTGTTACGATACCTTCTCCGCTAATGATCCAATAGTATTCGGTTTCATTGACATGATCGTGTTCCCCAATAGAAGTACCTTGCTTCATCGTTATTGTACTGAATAGCCGACAATGCTTCATTTCCTCAGGCTTGAGAAATTCGAGAATTTGACATAGTCCATCTCCTCCACGCATCTGTCGTTCACGAGATAGCATTTCACTGGCACGTTTAATCATCTTTTGACTCCTTGGTGTGTTAATAACAAGTAGCGAAACCTTCCTACCCACATATAGTATGCACAGAATGGGGCGCCACTTAACAAAGGATAGGATTGTATCCTTTCTTTGTAATGGGCTCAGTATACACTTTGTCAGGTGTTTTGATAACTGAATTGAGTGGTGTAAAAGCCTTCTATCATTTTAGAATATTTGTCGGAGTGTTACTGAGTTTGGTTTTTTAGGGGAACCGTCTCCATCCGTAAAAAAGAAATTTCTGAAGACGTTTTGTTAATTTTTTTTTTAGACCCTAAACATAATGGGTTATCATGTATCAGGTTTTGAAATCCAGTCGAGATCCGTTTTTGAGTATCTATAATTTATCTCTTGTGAAATGTAACACACCTATTCTCGTAGCAATTAGTAGTCCAGCAATTGCTCAAAGCGGTCTCTTCTGGTAGGGTAAAGTAA
>CAZGDR010000114.1:0-3180 GCA_964524755.1 uncultured Spirochaetaceae bacterium | reverse complement strand
ATGATACAATTTTTGCCCTTGTTCCAACCTGTTCATACACGGCAATACCTTATGATATGTAAGTAGAATTTGGTTGGAACACGTATTTTGTTACCTAATTATAGCACACTGCTAAGAGAGGGTGCTATAAATCCATTTTTAGGGAAATGGAGTGATGGTTTTTATATAGAACACGAGTTGGATGATTTTATTTCTCTGGTAGATTTAATTTAAGTTAAGATATCTACTCGGTCTTTAAGAACTAACTAAGCGGCGCCTCATTCTAGACCTCCTCTCCAGGAGGTTGGAGACTCATACCATTTAATAATGTATAAAAATTCATGGAGAAAGGTTGGTTGACAGGAGCCACTAACGAAAATAAAAAAACCAGTGACAATTTCATCAATATATAATTGGCAAGTAGTCACTGGAATGTCCTTTTTACAAAAAACAGGATTTTAAATTTCTTCTGCTTCCCATGCAGCACGAACTTTTGCTTTTTCCTTATCCCAAGCTTTATCAATAGTCTTTTCTAAACTTGCTTCCATCTCTGCGGTTGCTTTAGCTGATTGAGCTCGTAAGTCAGCAGCCATAGCTTGTGACCAGTCTTTCTTGACCTGTGGTAATGCTGCTTCCCATCTAGCAATCGAGGCCGCTTCCTCGGTTTTTATGCTTGCGATGAGAATTTTCCCCTCAACAGCCTCGGGCGAGCCTGGTTGATTTAGAAAGAGGGCCTCTAAAGAAGTTTTAGATGCAGTATAATCTTTATTTTCTAATTGCGATTTTGCATCAGCAAGAAGCCTTCCAGCTTCATAGCGAGACTCATCTAAAGCGAGAGCCAATTGTGTATTTTCTGCTTTACCTGTTTTAACAACAGTCAAACTCATGATTGCAAATACAAGCAATCCTCCGATGAGTAGGGCAACAATCCGATTTACTAACAAATTTTCTTTGTACTTAGCCATAGTGTCCTCCAAATAGTAACATCCCAATTCATAGTGGATTGGGTGAGCGCTTTGATGTCGAGATCCATACTGTCATTTGATTTTTGGATTCTTAGGCATATCAAAATAATTGGAGTCCAAAAGTGAAGCGAGTTAAGCAACTCAACTACAGTGTACTCATTATCGTAGTATTATGATATAGCCACAGATTATAGTGTCTCAGTGGCGAACTAGAGAAGAAGTGAAAGATCTACTTATATCTAAACCAGAGTCTGATCAGATTACAAAGTAGCCGATACCCTCATGGTCGTACCGCTTCCTAACCAACTCTAGGGCCTTCTCAATTTTCTCGAGGACCACATCCTCGCAATAGATGATCAATACAAAGTTTTCCTCAGGCCACACATTATCCCCAAGTTTGGGGATGGTGTTTCCTTTGCCGTGGGCTGTGGGAATAACGGTATAATGCATCGGAACTTCATAGTGTTCGAGAGCTTCTAGGACATCTTCTAGGATGGCCTGAGCTCCCATGATTTCAACTCTTTTCATTTCACACCTCCTCTGCGTAGGTTTTAATGCTTTCCGTATCACGCGTTTGCTTCTCTCGGTTGAAGAGTGCATAGAGCACTGGAGTGAAGAAAATGGTCATCAAGGTACTGACAGCCATCCCTCCTACAATCGTTTGTCCAATCGGCTGGATCTGCTCAGCGCCCAACCCTCCGAAAAACGCGAGAGGAAGCATACCAAAGATGGTGGTCAAGCTAGTCATCAAAATCGGCTTAAGTCGGTTTCCTCCAGCTTCGACACACGCCATCTTAATTCCCATCCCCCGTTTCCTCAGCAGATTGATATACTCAATCAATACAATACTGTTATTTACCACAATACCTGCAAGGATGATTAAACCTATCGCGCTGATCAAGCTCAAGGTCTCCCCAGTAATCAGATAGATAGCCACTACCCCAACCATCATAAGTGGCATAGAAAGTAAAACAATGAAAGGATTCCTGAAGGATTCAAATAGTGAGGCCATGACGCCGAACACCAGAACAATAGCTAGAACGAGGATCACCCATACCTGACTGAACATCTGGGTCATGTCAGCGAAGTCTCCTCCATAGTCGATGAATACATCGTTGGGAAGCTGTAGGTGTTCACTGATAAGTGCCTTGATGTCTGCTTCAGCCTGACTCAAGGGGTAAGACTCTTCTAGTCCACCTAATATGTGAATTGTTCGCATCTCATTCTCGCGGTTAATGGAAACCGGACCGGTGGCCCGCTCTATGGTTGCTAGGTTATCGAGACTGATCTTCTCTCCAAACGAGTTGCGGACAAAGATACGCTTTAGATCCAACTCGCTCGAGCGGTCCTCCTCCTGCAGAATGATTACTACGTCAGTTTCACTTCCATTACGCTTTAACTGGGTTGCGGTCATCCCATTCACACTGTAACTAATCTCGTTGGCAATACCCTGCATGGTTAGATTGTATGCGTAGGCACGTTCACGGTCGATGACGATCCTCAACTCGGGCAATCCCTCGGTGAAATCAGTACGAACCTCTGTTACCCCAGGCAAATGTTCCGCGATGAGAGCACGAATCTCCTCCGCCGTGGCGACCGCAAGATCTAGGGTATCACTCTTCACCGCTACATCGACAGGGTTTAGATTCCCGAGACCCATCGACATCTGAGTGAAGGAAAAGGAGGCTGAGGGATAGAGCGGAAAATATCTGCGGAGTTTATCCTGCACTATTTGCATAGTATCGGCATCATCGTTATCGGAGAGAGAAACTTGCAGGGAACCACTGTTTGTTCCACCACTAGCAAAAATACCACCTCCCCCCACCGTTACAATGAGATTTTTATAGCCAAAAATATCCTGCTTTGCCTTAGCTTCCAAATCTAGTAAGAGACGCTCTGTAGTTTCTAAAGTGGTTCCTTCTGGAAGAGTTACACTTAGCGTGACAGAAGTCTCACTCATTGTTGGGTAGAGACTTCGTTGCATCACCCCATACGCTTGAAAGGTAAGCACCATGATCAGTGCAACCAGTAAAAGGGTGAGCCAACGAAAATCAATCAGGAGGGCAAGCACTCGCTTGTATCCACGATCTAGTGCCTCAAAAGCAGCCTCAGCCTTGTCATCAATGAAGCGCAGCACTCTCATTCGCAGTGGCTTCTGTTTTCGGGTGTAAATCTTAACATAACTGCTGGAAAGAACCGGTATGAGGGTAACCGAAACGACTAAGGATGAAAGCAA
>CAZGDR010000113.1:0-3208 GCA_964524755.1 uncultured Spirochaetaceae bacterium | reverse complement strand
AATCATTTTGTGGGGACGATCCCTTATGATGAGGCCATGGTTCAAGCGCAAATGCATGCCTTGAGTGCTATTGAATTCATTACAGGAGAGACTCGCGACCGCATTGAACAGATATGGGAGCAAATATGGAAAGTGATGTAAAAGAAGAGGGCCGGCAAGTACCGGCGAATTTTGGGCCGTTACGAAATGCCAATGGCAATGCTAGAATAACGGGTCCTTGTGGAGATACGGTTGAGTTTTGGCTCATCGGAGATGCCAATGAAATTGCTGAGGCATCGTTTACTACCGACGGATGTGAGTTTTCTATGCGGGCAGCTTCGACAGTTGCCTTTATGGTAGAAGGGATGCCTTTGGAAGCCGCTCGGGCTTTGAGCGAGAGCGACGTACTCTCTGCTCTAGAGGACTTTCCTGAAGATTCAAGGCATTGCATCGAACTCTCTTTGAATGTCATGCATGCTGCTCTGGCTGTGCTTGAGGTCACTGCTTTGAAGTCAGTGAAGCGCGAAATACAAGCAAGTGAGAATGAGAAACAGAAACCTTTGAAAACACGACGTACGATTATGGTCATGAGTGGTAAAGGTGGCGTGGGTAAGAGTACTGTTTCAGTCAATCTTGCTATAGCGCTAGCTGCAAAAGGTTTACGGGTAGGACTTGTCGATGTTGATATCCATGGTCCGAGTGTACCGACAATGTTGAATTTACCAAATGTGACGGTTATGCAGGCCGCTGATGGGATTCAACCGGTAGTCTTAGGCGATTTATATAATCTCGAGGTCATGTCTTTAGGGTTTTTACTCCATAATGCAGATGATCCGGTTGTATGGCGTGGCCCACTCAAGAATTCACTCATTGAACAATTTCTCAATGATGTAGCTTGGGGCCCTCTCGATTACTTAATCGTAGATTGCCCTCCAGGGACTGGAGATGAGCCCCTATCAGTTGCTCAACAACTGAAATCAAAAGCTGAAGCGGTGTTGGTAACAACGCCCCAAGATGTCTCTACAGTAGACGTAGCTCGATCGATCAATTTTTGTCGTCAAATGGAACTGCCGGTACTCGGCATTGTGGAAAATATGAGCGGGTTTGTGTGTCCTCATTGCCACACAACAACCGATATCTTCCGCAGTGGCGGAGGCAGTGCACTCGCTAAACGCTATGATGTGCCCTTCTTAGGTTCGTTGCCTCTTGATCCTTCTATTGGTATAGCCGGTGATGCTGGTATGCCGTATATTCAGCGCTTCGCTGATTCACCAGTGGCAGGAACCTATCGTAAGATTGCCCAAACGTTACATGAAACAAGGAGTACTAAGGTATGAAAATTGCTGTCCCCACCGCAGAAGGGGTTTTAAATCTGCACTTTGGCCATTGTAAGGCTTTTACATTAGTTGATACTGATCCTAAAACAAAGAAGATAGTGAGTTCAATTGAAGTTCCTGCTCCTCGGCATGAACCGGGTGTATTACCCCGTTTCTTAGGAGAGCAGGGAGTCAATGTGATTATTGCTGGTGGTATGGGGATGCAGGCGCAGAACTTGTTTAACCAGCAGGGTATCACAGTAGTGATTGGAGCTCCTTCTAAAACTCCAACTGAATTGGTGAGTGATTATTTAGCTGGGAGGTTAGTCTCGGGTGATAATGTATGTGATCATTGAATAGGATAGCTTGCACACCACTGGGCTACTGAACAGATGTGGCACAGTGGTTTACGAGCGTGACATACTTGACGGCCATGTAAGTTTACCGTCATAGAATAGCGATAGTGATGATGAGGAGGGAGCAGTCTTGCAACCTCCTTTTCTATTTCATGAGGTTCTTTTTGGTCGGTAAGACCGATGCGTTGTACTACGCGAGAAAAATGGGTGTCAACGATAATAGCTGGCTTTTGGGCAATTTGACCAATAATCACATTGGCTGTTTTGCGTCCCACTCCAGGTAAGGAGACCAGATCTTTCATAGTTAGAGGGACTTGTGAGTTAAAGCGCTCAACAAGAGCATTAGCAGTGCCAATAATGTTTTTGGCTTTTGTGTTAAAGAATCCAGTACTTCTAATAATATCTTTAACGTTTTCAATATCGGCAAAAGCCAATGCTTTAGGGGTAGGGTATTGTTCAAATAAAACAGAAGCTACTTCATTTACCTGACGGTCAGTAGTTTGAGCTGACATGATTACGCTAATGAGAAGTTTGAAGGGATCCGTTTGCGTTAAGAAGCTAATTGAAGCAGGACTGCTGCGATCAAGAATTTCATAGGTTTTTAGGGCTCTTTGAGCTGGTGTATAACTCATATCTATGAATTTGTGCCAAATAATGAGGTTTTGTCAAGCTACATAGCTTGACGCTCTCCTTGAAAACCGCGTATACTCCAGCCGGAACATAAGAAAACGGGGCGTTGCCTAGTGGCTAAGGCGCTTGCTTTGGGAGCAAGAAATCGGAGGTTCAAGTCCTCTCGCCCCGAATATTACGCGCCAATAGCTCAGTTGGATAGAGCAACAGCCTTCTAAGCTGTAGGTCAGAGGTTCGAGACCTCTTTGGCGTAAAACCCATAAAACTGAATAATCACATAAAATAATATGTCACTTTTAAGTAAGTGGCATTTTTTCGTCCCCTTCACACCCCTTCTTGATATATCCAAAAAGGTCCTTGCGTTTCGTGGCAGATATAGTACCATTGGTCCATAAGCAGTTCAAAAAAATGGAGCCGGGTAAACAAACTGGGCGAAAACGCTCGACAGAATGCAACCGGACGCCATGGCTTTTTAATCTCTTGATCAAAGGGTAATGTGGATTGTAGAAATTGACGCATAAAAGGACTTGAAATGTATTTTTTACCTGATTCTGATTGGATTAAGAGCGGGTATAAAGATGAAAAACAAATTTTCTTTTTTCAGGTATGGCAGGAATTAATATCTAAATCGACATATATTTCTTGGCATGTCAAAACTTCCAATACAAAGAGCTTAGTAAGAGATTCTGGAGGTTAGTTGATTGTTTAGTACTATAGGAGAATTCTTTCATTTTAACAAAACAGAGTGGGCAGATGTTTTTGCGGTGTCGCGTCTAACTATTTATAGTTGGTTGAAAAATGAAATTGAACCTCAAAATGATAATTCAAGGAAAATTATTACGATTTTTAACATTATGAGCTCGGTTGCTGACCGCAAAGGAAATGATTTTATTTCAAGGAACTATTTGATACATAAAATAAACAAAT
>CAZGDR010000112.1:0-3220 GCA_964524755.1 uncultured Spirochaetaceae bacterium | reverse complement strand
AACTCCACATGCAAAGTTTAGGAGCCTTAGCCCATTTTGATTATAATATGGCTGGAGCCTACAGTTATGAACAAGCCTTCTCGGTTATACAGCGTTTGGGATTACCCATGGCCAGCGTAGAGCAGTTTTTCAGACGGATGGTATTTAATATTGTGGCACGTAATCAGGATGACCATGTCAAAAATATTGCATTTTTAATGGACAAACACGGAACGTGGAGCCTAGCTCCAGCTTTCGATGTTACCTACAGTTATCAAAAAGGTGGTATGTGGACAGGAAGTCACCAAATGTCGATGAATGGGAAAAGGGATAATTTTTTACTAGAGGATTTTGTACAGTGTGGTAAGAATGTCTCTCTAGTGAGAGGACGGGCTGCTTCAATTGTATTTGAGGTATGTGAAGTTGTGAGGCAATGGGATGTATTTGCGACTCAGGCAGATGTCGATACATACCAAAAGCAAGCTATAGAGAATACCTTCCGGTTATTCAGGTAATACTTATTCGTCTTATATGACGAGTAGTATATAATACAGATAGTAAATCGTCATATAAGACGATATGGATGCGTTGTTATAGCGAGATGTGTATAGAATGGCTTTACATCATCAAGATTGTCGTTGCTTCATAATCATGCGACCCTTCGTTTTTTGTGGCTATACGTAAGGCCATAATTGTGAGAGCTAAAACAGCTATCACGATGATGATGAAGAGTATGAATGATCTAGTTCGTTTACCCATTACTTACCTTTTTCTGTGGCGTTTTATTTTTCGGTTGCCGGTTTTTTCTAATTGAGCCCGAAAGAGACAAAACGACCTTTGGACGAGCCGAATCTAGTAACTGGTATAGCACGGTAAAAGATAAAGTTATAGTAGTAAGTAAGTTTGCCAAATCAGATGGCAACAGCCGTCTTGAGAATATGGCTTTGAGCTGGTTACTGTTGATTGGTTAGTAAGAATGTTGTTCTCTTATGTGTTTAATCGTCAGTTTTTGGGTAAAGAAGCTGGAAAAACTGTTCTCCAATGAATGCCAGAAGACTAATAACGATTGTTCCTGATAGAACTAAAGCAGAGTTCCGCAAAGTGAGTCCACTTATAATAATTGTTCCCAGCCCTCCACCTCCAATCACCGCTGCAATAGCAGCCGTCCCTAAATTGAGAATATAGCTATGTCTAATTCCAGTTAAGATCATGGGCATGGCCTGAGGAAACTCAGCTATAAATAGTTGTTGGGATTCAGTCATACCCATCCCCCTAGCTGAGTCTATTACACTTGGACTAACTGATTGAAAACCTACAATGGTATTGCCGAGAATAGGAAATAATGAGTAGAGAAAAAGGGCTAGTAATGCTGGTTTCCACCCAAATCCAAGGATGGGGAAGGCCAGAATGATTACAGCTGAAGGTGGAAAGGTTTGGATGAATGCATTGAGTCTAAGGACTAATCGTTGGAAATCTTTTCCTGCATCTCGTGTAACTAATATCCCAATCAATATTCCCACTATGGTAGATAGGACCGTGGCGAGGAGAGTTATGGCTATGTGGGCTTTTGTCATCTCTAATATAGTTTTTCGACTATGGGTGTATTGACCTGCTTTTGGAAATATCACCGAAAGTATGAATTGTTGTACACCTTCCGCATAGACATACACGAGGAGTCCTCCTAAGAGGAGAACAAGAAATACCACTCGTTTAGTACGAATGTTGCGTGATTTCTGTCTATTAGGAGATGCTGATTTTTTGGATTGTTTCAAAGTGCACCTCCCCACATAAGCGTCCCTCCCCATCTACAACTGCCGCTGCTGGAAGCCCTAAACTAAGAATGTTAGACATACATTCCCGAAGAGAAGAATATGTTTGTACCGTATGGGCTGAGTTGCTAATAGGGCGTTTTATGATCTTCCCCTGGACCCACGCATACCCACTGAGGGGTCTCCCTTCTGCATCAACTTTCCAGTAACAACCAGGCATCTCTGGTTCAAGGTAAGCCTCAGCATTATTATCAGTTCCAGATTTAGCTTCAACCATACAGTGGTCTGCTGTAAAAAGAGTAAGTCTTTTTAACGAGCGATTCGGTCCAAGAAATTGTTCTACAAATTCATCAGCCGGAGTCGCAAGAATCTTTTCAGGGGTATCAGCTTGAATAATTTTGCCGTCTTTCATAATTACAAGATAATCGGCAAGACGGATAGCTTCATCAATATCGTGTGTTACAAAAATAACTGTCTTTTTAAGTTGCCGTTGAATACGGATAAACTCATTTTGTAGTTGTTCTCGAGTGAGAGGATCCACTGCTCCAAACGGTTCGTCCATCAAAAGTACTGGTGGGTCAGCCCCTAAAGCTCTAGCTACGCCTATGCGTTGAGCTTCTCCTCCCGATAATTCACTTGGATATTTCTCTAGGTAAATTTCAGGATTTAAGCGAACTAACTGTAGTAGTCGAGCAGCACGTTCTTTACGTGATGCACGTTCCCAACCCAGTAAACGGGGGACTAGGTCGACATTTTCTTCAACTGTCATATGAGGCATTAATCCGATCGATTGAATCACATACCCCATGTTTCGCCGTAGATTAGTCTCGCTCAATGCCCGAATTGATTCGTCCTCATATTCGATGCGCCCTGATGAAATTTTAACCAGACCGTTGAAACATCGCAACAGGGTCGATTTTCCACAACCACTAGGTCCAATAAGAACAGTGAGACGATTAGCTGGGATATGAAGGGTCAGGTTTTGTAGGGCGGCAGTATCTCCATAATGGGCGCTAATATTCACAGCCTTCAAAAACGTATGTGTATTTGAAATTTGTGGGTGAGTGTGTAATTCTGCCATTAAGCCTCCAATGTATTAATCATGCAATGCCTCTGTGCTTCGTAGTGGGATAGGGGTAAATAAGGTGATGAGGACCTGAAAAATTTGATCGGCAACTACAGTTAAGGCAATAATAAGCAACATTCCTAGTAGCACCATATCAACTGAAGCTTGCCCAAGACCTTCAAAAACTAACACTCCCAATCCATCTCCGCCGATAAGCTTGGCAAGCGTAGCATTTCCTATTGTCTGGACAAGGGCAACTCGTATGCCGTGTAAAACTCCAGGCATTGCTAATGGGAAGCGGACTGTGAACCAAACTTGGCGGGAATTCATCCCCATGCCTCGTGCGGCCAGAATTACATCTTCATCTAAGCTCGTAAAAGCTGTAAAACTGTAACGAATAATGGGA
>CAZGDR010000111.1:0-3229 GCA_964524755.1 uncultured Spirochaetaceae bacterium | reverse complement strand
CGGCAGGTCCTAAGCCAGCCCCTTTTTTGTAGATCCCTTTGAACAAAGGGAGCACGGTACATGAACAGACGGCTAAAATTGCCCCCGAAACCGAAGCTACCGAATAGGCCATCAGTTTATTCGACTTAGGGCCCAAATATTTCATCACCGCCTGTTGATTGAGGAATACAACAATGGCTCCAGCTATGAATAAAGCAGGGACCACACAGAGTAGGACGTGTTCGTGAGCATAGTCAGAGAGCATGAGAAATGCTTCCTGAACTGCTCCGGCAACTCTAGGGTTGGCAAATGGTATAAAGAAGATGGTAAGGAAGACGCCTGCAATAATTAGGAGTTTCTTATTTGAAGAAAGATCTTTTACAGCCATCGTTAATTCCCTTGAATTAAAGCTAAGATCTGGTTTTTATTAAGAACCTTGCCTGAAACCTTTACATCTCCATCGATGGCGAGAGCTGGAGTTATCATGACTCCCATCTCCATTATTTTATCTATCTCAGTTACCTTTTCAATCGTGGCATCAATCTTGCCAGCTTCGATAGCTTGGCGTGCATTAGCTTCAAGCGTTTTGCATTTAGGACAGCCTGTTCCGAGTATCTGAATAACCATAGTATATCTCCTCATGTTTCCAATTGTGGAAACTCTAGTATTGTTTCCAATAATGGAAACATCTCTCCTAAATGTCAATAGGAAAGCTTGACAAAGTTTCCAAATATTGCAACATTCTATCTATGAGTCAAACTAAAGTAGAGCAATTTGAAGATACGGCAAAAATGTTTCGTGTATTAGGGCATCCTGCCCGCCTTGCCATGATTGAAGAGTTGAGTGAGAGATCGTGGTGTGTGTGTGAATTAGCAGCTCATCTCGGTTTGACAAATCCTACAGCATCGAAACATCTCTCCCTCCTCAATAGTGTGGGGGTAATAGCGATGCAGAAAGAGGGGACCCGAGTTAACTGCACTCTCACCATGCCTTGTATTTTTCAGATGATGGCCTGTGCTACGCAGTTTACTGGTGTTGAAGCTCCTGCTCCAGAAGCGTCTGTCTCTGATAGTGGTGAATGCTCTACTTGTGCCAATAAGATAAAAACAATACTGTAGTAAACTTGATTTGCTCTCAAGATTTTTTAGAATCATTTATCTGAGCATGCATTTTCCACTTAGGTTCAACATAGACGTAAAAAAATATTAATCCCCACAGGAATACTTTGCCACCCCTTCAACGATACAACTTTATGTGCTCCGAATAAAGACGGGAATGTAATGTTCTCTAGTTGAATGAATTCTTCATCAACTGATGACATGATCTGGTACCTTAAGGAAAATTATTTTTGGACTATCCTGTATGAAGCACAATCGTAGTTGCAGGCAACTTGCTCTAGATATAGACGTAAGGTCTCAGTTGCAGGCACAAATGGCAGTTGTAGTGTATCGGTGAAATCAAAGCCAATCCGTTTGTTTACTGATTGGACCAACAAGTGCCAAGCCACCTGTGCTTTTTAGCTGACCTGTGGTAGGACTAATTGTGTATTTCATATACGAACCCCTTTGGTGATTGTTGTTTTGGTTCAATTCAATATGCCATAGGAGTTTATTTTAATATTTTATACGGATTCAGGTATCTATTTATTAAATTTTATTTGCAGGAAATATTGAAATTTAAGGTGATTTATAGTGTGGGCACAGTCAGTAAGAATTTCCATATTGGTATAACCGAGATACTCAATCCCTCTTTAACAATAGTTCGTTCTGTATTGTATGTTATAATACAGGACTCTGTGATGTGATACATGCGCATGGCTTCTTGTAGTGCGCTGATTTCACGATTAAAAGTACTACTTTTTTCCATTTCATAGCATACTTGCCAGAGTTTTAGTGGTGTCTCTTCAGTAATTGATGTACCGGCTGGGGCAGTTACAAAATCAATTTCCTTACCACTAGAAGTTTTTGCGTAATATATCCGGTTGGTAACATGACGCAAGTGGATAAAGACAATATTTTCAAGAATTTTTCCATAGTCAGGCGTCAGTTTTTCTGCCACAGACATGGCAAGAGCATGATCGACGCAGTATATTTTTTTGGGATTGGTTGAACGCACAGCTGTATTCATGCTGAAAATTTCTATTGGATACACAAGGTAGGTATCTTCAAAGTAACCGGTAGCAAGTTTTACCATCTCCACCGATATTCGATATTGTTCTCCTGCCATACGCTGTTTGAGTTTTGTAAATGAAGTTAACCCCCCCATCTGATTTAACAATAGTTGCATTAAACGCCAAATTTCATTTGGATTTCCTAAGTCATATCGCTTGATGACATCGCGAAAAACAACAGTTTCTGCTAGGTTTTGCAGAAATTGTACTCGAGTACGGTCATCAGTAATAAAGATGCTTTCTGGAAATCCACCAACCTTCATGTATTCATCGAACCATTGCTTACAAAATTTCTCATCATCGCTAGACATGCGATTCAGTGGAGGAAGTAGTCTGACTTGTTGCTTTGTCCGAATGAACTCTGCGAAAGAGAAGGGGAAGAGCTCCCAAGAAAGACTTCTGCCACCGAATTCAGAGGCAATTTCTTTTACTAAAAGTTTTGCTGAAGATCCAGTTATATTCAATTCGCAGTTTCGTGTGATTTGTAATCGATTTACAAATAATTCCCAGTGATAGAGATACTGGATTTCATCAAAAAAGAAGAATACTTTTTCTTCAGTCTTTTCGGGGAACAAACTGTAGTACACTTCTGCAATAATTGCGGGTTCCTCTTTGCGAAGGCTGAATAAACGATCGTCTGAGAAGTCTAATATACATAAATTTTCCAGAGGAACGCCTTGGGCATGCAAAGATTGCATATATAAGCGCAAGTAAATACTTTTACCAGCTCTTCGAATTCCTGTTATGATAGTAGCTTTGCGAGGAAGACGCTCAACAATCAGTTCTCTATCAATAAATGAATCTTTCAAAGCAAGTTGTTGGTTATCGAGTATCATCTGCCGAATAGTAATTTTAAGGGTTTCCACCTCTCTTCTCCTCTGTAGCATTGTATACCCCTTCAGTTAAACCGTCAATGCAAACTTGACGGTTTGAGTCAAAACCATCAAGATGGAGTCAACGGTTTGGATTGTTAGGATCTATCATAGTTTTAGTAAGAGTGATAAAATCCCACCAATTATGAAGATATTGCATGATGGAGTTACTTAATTTCTATTTACCGCCGAATTGATACATTCCACG
>CAZGDR010000110.1:0-3334 GCA_964524755.1 uncultured Spirochaetaceae bacterium | reverse complement strand
AGTGTCTCGGGGACTTTGATAGGTGCCTTGATCATTGGAGTTATCGCCAATGGGATGAACTTGTTGTACGTACCCCAAGGGGCACAGCGGATGGTGAAGGGTCTTATTATTTTGCTAGCGGTTATCATTGATGTGCTCCGCAGAAGAAAAGAAAATTAAGGGAGAGAAGATGAAAGAACTTGGGCATACCCACTGGTGTATTCCTGATCTGTATATGAGAAGTGAGATGGTAGGTAGCGTCCCTTCCCATGAGAGTATTAGTTTCGTAAATACTGGCAAGCGTGATGCGAGTGTTACTCTAACCCTGATATTTGAAAATGAGATTGAGCAGAAGGTCATTAGCCCTGTACGGATTCCCCCTTTCAAATCTATCCATTTACGAATGGACAAGTTAGAAGAGTGGGATTATGAGGTACCTCGGAATGAACCGTATGCAGTAATTATTGAGAGTACAGAGCGCGTAGTAGTAGCCTATGCACGCTTGAATTGGATAGATGGCCATATGCAATCATTTGCAATACTTGCATACGGCCAAGATTAACGGTTTTACTAAGGAGAAAAGAATTATGGATATACGTAGAGTTGCTATCGTTACCGGTGGTACGCGCGGCATGGGGCAAGCCATTAGTTTGCGCCTTGCCAAAGATGGAAATATAGTGGTAGCACTATATCGTTCTAACGAAGTTACGGCTAAGGAAACAAAAGCTGAATTGATTAAAATCTCTCCCCAGTCTGACGTGGTGAAATGCGATGTAACGGATGAACAACAGGTCCTACAAGTTGTGCGTGACATTGCCACTAAGTATGGACGGTTAGATATTCTGGTTAATAATGCTGGAATTTTTGATTTTAAATTCTTAGAAGATATGGATGGGGCCTATTTAGAGCGGGTCATGAATGGGAATTTCAAAAGCCAGTTCTATATGCTTAAAGCAGTGATTCCTTATATGAAGAAAAATTCATATGGGCGCATTATTAATGCCTCTTCAATTTCTGGTCATTTCAGTGATGTTGGTTTAGTGGCCTATGCTGCTAGTAAAGCTAGTATCGATATGATGACCAAAATTGGTTCAGCAGAATTAGCGCCTTATAAGATCACGGTCAATGCCTATGCCCCTGGCATTATCCACACTGATATGACCGATGAGATGATTCAGGAGCGGGGAGAAATCCAGGTAAAACAAATTTCAATGAACCGCTTTGGTAACGGAGATGATGTTGCCGCTTTAGTGGGGTATATAGCTTCTCCCGAAGCTGGGTACCTCACCGGTGAAATCATTGGTATCGATGGTGGTTTCTTCAAAGTCCAGAATGCATATCGTGCACACGAATATGCCAAGTCAAGAGAGTAGGAGAGTGCGATGAAAAAGATGATGAATGCGTTAGTTTCGTATGCCCCATACGATTATAGATATGAACAAGTACCGGTTCCCACTGTAGGAGCGGGTGAGATCTTATTACGGGTCAAGGGGTGTGGTATTTGTGCGGGTGATGTAAAATCTTTTCATGGAGGGATCCGCATTTGGGGGACCTCAGAAGAGAATCGCTACATTGATGCTCCAGTTATTGGAGGGCATGAATTCTATGGTGAAGTGGTTGAACTAGGTGAAGGCGTCACCAATTTTGAAATTGGTGATTCTCTTGTAGCCGAACAGATTGTCCCCTGTGATGAGTGTGAGTTTTGTAGAGCTGGAAAATACTGGATGTGCGTTGAATCGGCTGTCTATGGATTTAAGAAACATGCTCAAGGTGGGTTCGCTGAATACATCTTACTCAACAAGCATAGTCGAGTCCATAAGTTGCCCAAAGGGTTCACTCCTGAGCAATCGGTTATGGTGGAACCTATAGCGTGTGGTATGCATGCAGTATCCCTAGGGCAGATTGCCCATTCAGATGTGGTGGTGATTGCGGGGTTAGGTTCTATTGGAACCGCCATGGTCAATATGATTAAGCTGCGCTTACCAAGGATGATCATAGGTATAGATATTCGTCCCCATCGCTTAGAGTTGGGCAAAGAATATGGTGCTGACCTTACCCTCAATGCGATGGAGTGTGATGTAGTGGCCGAGATCATGAAGGCTACTAATGGGCGTGGTTGTGATGTCTACATTGAGGCCTCAGGTAGTCCCAAGAGTGTGAGCCAAGGGTTGAATGCCCTACGCAATCATGGTCGCTATGTTCAAATGGGGGTGTTTGCTGAAGAGGTCAAAGCTGACTGGAATATTATTGGTGATGGTAAAGAACTCACTATTATTGGTTCACACCTCTCTGCATTAACCTATCCTTCAGTGATTGAAGGTATTCGTACGGGCATGATTAAGACCGAAGGGTTAATCAGTCATTCGTTTGCTTTAAAGGATTGGAAAAAGGCTTTTGAGGAAGCAGAAAAGAATCCTAAAGCCATGAAAATCATGTTGGTCCCCTAACCAACTAAGAATGTAAGGCGAGGATCAAGGCAGAGAGTTGAGTTCAATTCTCTGCCACCTGTAATACTACCTCTCTTATAGTGAAATTATTACGGTCCTAGTCAAGAAAAGGAATCTATTGTGGCTGTTATAAAAGATGTTGCTAAGCTTGCCGGTGTTTCTCCAAGTACGGTCTCTAAGTATTTGAACAACCCGAGTTCTTTGAGAAAAGCCAATAAGGTTGCAATTGAGCGCGCTATAAAAGAATTAAACTATACTCCCAACCTCTTTGCCCGGCATCTGCGTGTGCAAGACTCACGTACGATTGCTATTGTGGCCCAAGAGATAACGAATCCTTTTCATGCCACTATTTACAATACTATTCGAAAAATTGCTCTCCAACAAAACTATTCGGTGATTCTGTATTCGATAGATGACATCGATGGAAAATTAACTTCGTTACTTGATTCACTTCCCATCAATTTTTTCAGTGGGGTTATAGTTTGTTATTTCCATGATATGGATAAGTCGATTAATTTTGCGTTATCGAATAAAGAGCTTCCTTTTGTGATTATGAGTAACGTCCCCTATTATAGTAATTCTGATAACATCCGTATTGTGTATGGTGATTTTGGTCTAGGGATAGAGAAAATTACAGAATATATCATAGGGCTAGGAAAGAAGAACATAGCTTACGTGGGGTGTATGACTAGGACTCCAGAAGTAGAACCCAAATTCCGTGGGTTCATGAATGTTATGGAGAGAAAAGGGCTCTCTCCCCATAGCGTGGTGAGGCTTCAAAAAGAGTATCGTGCTGAAACAGGCTATGAATCAGCGCGTATAATTTTAGAAAACCCTGAACGACCAGATGCCATTCTGGTCGACAACGATATTATGGCAATAGGGGTCCTGCGTTGTTTAGAGGATCA
>CAZGDR010000109.1:0-3381 GCA_964524755.1 uncultured Spirochaetaceae bacterium | reverse complement strand
GTGAATTGACTTGGAAGCCCTTGCACCTCTATAAGATTCACACCTTACAGCTTGCAATTGCTTGCAAAATTTCTCTCTTTCCTTCGCTTATCAATGTAATAAATCAGGTCGCTTTCCTCCTTGCGGAGAAGGCGATTTTGGCTCGTGGCCAAGCACCTCTTCGTAGCGTGCTCAACTAAGATACATCATCCAAACCATAGTGTCAAGAGTGACACACTTTATTTTCCCATTCTGTACCTGTCAAATTAACCGTAATCACTCATAGAGTGTGGTCCATCTGCTCAAGCCGAGTCGGATAATACATGTTTTCTCACATCTCGTCTAGAGGTTTTTACAATTTTTAATATAATTTACAAAATAGGCGACAAAAGCATTAAATTAAGATAATATTTTTGCATAATCACGTTACGAGGAGAATATAATGAATCTAGTGTTTCTTGGGCCTCCGGGAGCTGGGAAAGGGACAATTGCAACACAGGCCAAAGCCATATTGCAGGTACCCCATATTTCAACCGGAGACTTGTTTAGAGCAGCAATTAAAAATGAGACTGAATTAGGTAAGCAAGTACAATCTATTCTTGCCTCTGGAGAACTCGTTCCCGATGAAGTTACCATCGCCGTTGTACGCGACCGTTTTACCAACAAAGATACCGACAAGGGATTCATCTTAGATGGGTTTCCAAGAACCATCCCTCAAGCGGAAGCCTTGGCACAAATGAAACCTATTGATCATGTGGTTAACTTTCTACTCGATCGGAAAGATATCATTAAACGACTATCTGGTCGACGCATGTGCAAAAGCACGGGTAGAATCTACCACCTTCTTTACGACCCTCCTAAAGTGGATGGTATAGACGATGAGACAGGTGAGCCTCTCATTCAAAGAGATGATGATAAAGAGGAAGCTATAATCCATCGTATCGCAGTTTACGAAGAGCAAACTGCACCACTGATCGCCTACTACGAGGGGAAGGGGTTACTCAGAAACATCGATGCTGCAGGCACTCCAGAAGAGGTGCTACGCCAAATGATAGCCGTAATTGAAGCATAATGTCAGTTCTATGGCCGGCTTTCCGGCCATAACTGTTAATACGTATCGGCAATGAGTTCCCAAGAGACTCCATCCCCCAGCCCTCTCTCTACCTCTAAAAAAGATAGATGTTTGAATAATTGCTTAGAATATTGGTCGAGAGAATATGCCGTCCTGGCTTGCGTATAGGCCTCTTCATAATTTTCAACATCGATTAGCAATTGAATTAATTTTAAGCGAGTCTCACTATCTAAGGGATCAAGCTTCACTACCTGCTGCCAAGCATCAATGGCTATTTCAAAAGAGGTACCTGCTACAGCAGCACCCGCAAGAGCTTTTAGATATTTCACATTCGCCATGCTTGTTAATTCATTCAAGGATTGAAAAGTGGTAAGGGAATGAGAGAAATCCCCTTGCAAAGCATACACAACACCAAGGTTATAGAGAATACGGGGCGATGCAGGGAATTCTTGCAGAGCATCCAAAAATACCATTTCAGCACGTTCATAGGAACCTTGTTTTATAAAAACGTTCCCGTCAATAAGGATTTCATCGATACGATCCTCTCTTACTGAGGAGGATGAAACACAGCCCCAAAGCGTAACCAATAAGATTACTAGTATGACTGTTATATATGTACGATCTTCTAGGTGTTGCATGCAACGCCAACCTTACGTTCCGTTTCGGCCAAGAACTGTTGCTTCGATCTCATAAACTTGATCACGATATAAATCGGTAATTGTGGTACCGTAATCAGCCATAAGCTGAATCATATTGCGTGGATTATCTTCTTCATCTTTTCCGTTTAAGCGATCTCCAGCATCTCCTAACCCTGGGAGAATATAGGCTTTCTCATTGAGGACTGGATCCATCCATAACGTATACACTTCGGCCCCTTTGATTGCTCTCACCACGCGCAAGGCTCCCTTAAGGGCAGAAATTACGGTAATGAATTTAATCGACTTCGGCTTGATCCCTTGTGATTCAATATATTTTACAATTGTAACTAAGGACCCACCCGTAGCATTCATGGGGTCGGCAAAAATTAAATCTTTTCCTTCTAATTGGGAAATATCAAAAAATGAACGATCTAAGTCTAATAAATAATCCATGTTTTTTTCGACTTTTGAGTCGTCACGCTTAATTCTAAAAAGTGCAAACGGTGTAACATAATCGTTTGAACTGTATTCCTGAATTTCCTTACTCATGATCATCGAAGGCAGTAAAGCACCTCGAAGCATAACGCACATCACAGAATTTTCAATTAATTCGTCGACATTGGGGATTTTGTGAATAGCATAATTTTGTACAGGAAATGAAACTGGCGTTCGCGTTACATTACTTCTTTTTTTTGGTAAGACTTTATCCGCATAGACATGGGAAAACAATAACTCATATGCTCGTTGTACGTAATATAAAAATTCAGCTTGACTGGTTTCGGGATTCCGTAGTTTTGCAATGAGTCGAGAGGCCGAACCATGTTGCACTTGAGGTGTCTCAAACGAATAGACATGTATACCAGGTTCATTCGCCACTATCCCTTTTAGATAGCGCCCTACCCGCTCGAAGACGGGTGTTAACTCTGCCCTAGCTTGGCGCAATCCATCCGCATCATCTATATCGATTTTAGGAAACAACGCCATTGCTTCTTCAAATAAGGTGTGCGCTTTCGCTATACTGTTTTTATCTGATTCGGTGAGATATCCGTCTAAATCTGTTGCATGCAATACTACTTTATTCATGGTTGCCTCTCCATATAAGTTGGATGCTCACTATCAGAGCTACTCTGGAAACGTAGTGTAGCGCATGGTTCATTTTTCGGCAACTGTAACTAAAAATAAATAAACCGTTCTTACCAAAAAGAACGGCTTTATCTCCAGGGGGAATTGAACCCCCGTTGTCGGGATGAAAACCCGATGTCCTAACCACTAGACGATGGAGACTAGAAAAACGCATAGATTTGTACCATGACACACGAAACTCGTCAAGAGGGTTTGAACATTTCAGTGAACAATATCACAAAAACAGGGATTTCTAGCCGGTTTTTAGGTTAAAAGTTGATATACATGTACGATTTCCTAATTTTCCTCTTACCCATCGTCTTAACAAATCTATGAGTAACTGCAGGGCACACATTTGAAACCGATAAATAAACTCATCTCTTTTAACACATCTTCCACCAATAATTCAGACAGTACAAAACTCACATGCCCATGAACTGATTTTTTCGGTCAACACAAACATGCATACAACCACACAAAGAATTATATTACTGTCGTATTACTCCTATTGATAGCTGGCAGCGAAACCATTACAAAGGGAATTTTCTGCTATCAATATATTCTAAAACT
>CAZGDR010000108.1:0-3617 GCA_964524755.1 uncultured Spirochaetaceae bacterium | reverse complement strand
GTTTTATCAGAAGCAATTCTCTTTACACGCCTTAGTGCAGGAAGATAAATCCATTGATCATCCTTCCTTCCATCGGCATAGCTGTAACTAAGAAAGCTTGTATCTCTCACATCTGCAGGGGCTGTAAAGAACATAATCTTATTTTCTACAGCTCCATCATCCTGGCGAAACTGCACAATACTACGTTCCCGGGTAGAACCACGGGCGTTAGTAATAGTCATGCTTAAATTTGCACTCATATCGTTACCACTATCTCTTGAGTACACCTGTTCCATCACTTGCTGTCCTGTGACCTGAGCAGTGATCGTTGTGGTTAGCAGTAAGCCAACCACTATAATAGCCAATAAAGTTTTCATTTTTTTCATACAGTCATATCCTCCGCTTGTATGAGTAATTTCGGTTCTTCGACCGTTATTTTCGGTAAGAATTTTCCACGTTTATCAAGGGCAATAATGACGACTAATAAAATTGATAATGTCCCTATCGCACTGGTCGCCATATTTAGTACAATCAGGGCCCCGACTTGTCGGTTAGGGGGAAAAACACTGAGCATGAGCACTGCAAAGCCACCCATGACTGCTAGAGCGTTATAAGTAATAGCGCGTCCAGTGTGTTTAATGGTCTCAAATACAGACTCGCGAATAGGGAAACCCGTCAACCTCCGATTCCGATAATGTTCAATTAAGTGAATAGCGTAATCGACACCAATACCAACGGCTATACTGGAGATAAGGGCTGTTGCTGAACTGAGAGGAATGTTAAGTACTCCCATCACCCCAAAATTCACTAGAGCGGTAATGGCAATCGGAATTGTTCCGGCTAATCCCACCCAAATATTTTTAAATAATAGTGTTAATAAGAGTGCCACAATCCCAAAGGAGAGGACGAGACTAATAATTTGGCCCTCTAATAACAGCTGAGAAAAGACGTAAGCTTTATACCCACTACCTGCATATTGAACCTTGATTCCCAGCTCTTCAAATCTGTCGACATAGGTATCTGCTAGCCCAATTATCTCACTCATCACTGCCGAACTGTCACTCTTTAGTTGGAAGGTAATATTAGCCGTTGTATATTCATAATCAATTACTTTCTCTAAAGTCTCAGGATCTCCAGAAAATTCGTAGAGCAGCAAATATTGAGCGACGAGCTCTCGTTCATCGGGTATAGCGGCATATGCAGCATCTTCCTCGTGCATCACCTTATTCATCCGCCGAATAAAGTCGGTTAGTGAAAATCCAGCTCCAACTAACTCGTGCTCGAGGACAGCACTTTGCAACTCATCCATGGCTTTCAACACGGCTGGCTCCTTGAAAGTACCCTCATCCTGAGCTGTCAAAATGACATTCAAGGAAGAAGTTCCTCCAAAGCGTGTATTGACAAAATTATCGGTCGCGACAATAGCACTATCCTTTTCAAAGTTGGCTAAGAAACTAGTATCTATCCACACCTTGAGCGTTCCAAAGACACCAAAGGCTGTTACGAAGATGGCCGTAAAAACGATTATCTTTGAACGACTCATCACAAAACGACCCCATTTACCCTGACCTAAGCGAAGTGATTTTTCCTCTTGGCTAATAGGTGTTTTTGGAGTTTTCGTCCATCTCTTGGGAATGCCTAACAAATAGATGCTGGCTGGGAAAAGAATCAAAGCAAGGACCATCTCGGTCATAACCCCGATAGAAGAAAATAATCCAAAATAACGGACCGGTAGTACCTGACTCGTCATCAAAGCTGAAAACCCTATGGCGGTTGTTAAAGCAGCCATACTGACCGGACGAATCATAGATTTTAACACTAAGTGAACTAAAATTTGTTTCTCAATTTTTGGATTGGCTTGGACAGCCTGATGGATCGCATTATGCATGTGGATGCCATAAGCTACCCCAATCGCTATTAACATAACAGGAATCATCGTATCAACGGCATAGACTGGAACCTTGAAGAGTGCCATGGTTCCAAATGCTACTACAGTACCCAGCAATACGATAATCATATTTATAATCGTATCTCGCACACTTCTCAGAAGGAGAAGTAACATAATGATCATGACAATCATAACCAGAGGAAACATCCGCACCATATCGGCCGGCCCTAATTCAGCTAGGGCTCCTTCAACAATGGGCCGCCCCGCTACATAGAGTGTTTCGGGACCCTCTTTAGTCTTGGCGTAGGCAATAAGTCGTTTTTGAAGATCGGTAGAATCTGAGTCAGGATCTATTTCGGCAATTATTAATGTAGAGGTCATATCTTGACTTACATTTCGTCCATACACCATTTCATTGGAGAGAACTTTTTGGCGAAACTCTTCCAATTCGGCCGCAGAAGAAGGGACCCCATCTGCATAGAAGGAATCAACTTCTAACCCCCAATCACTTCCCGTTATGTTATCGGCAGTGTAAAGGGAGGTAACTCCTCCCTCTTCTATTTCAGGAAAAATTTGGGGTAGTTCCAAGGTGATATTTTTAATTTTTTCTAAAGTCCCCTCATTAAAGAGTGAAGAGGGATGTTCAATCGCAATCAGGATGGAATCTTCAATATTGAATAATTCTTCAGCGTGATCACTAAAGGCAAAAGCTGGATGGCTTGCCGGCATATATTCATTCAGATCTGTTTCAAGAGATGCATTGCTGGCTATAGCGCCAATAAAAAGAGCGGTAATACCAATAATCACTAGTAAAAGTATGATTGGTTTATGTGCAATTTTTTGTATTAATTTCATGATTCCTCCAAATTATAGTTATCGCTAACTAACAGTAAGATTATAAAAACCTTTCCATTAATTACGGTGAGTACTTATTGAGATTTACTTATTTTTGTAAATATACCTGCAAGCGGTTGAGCTTGTTCAATGAGCGGCGCACTGCGTTCCTGCAAGTGCCATTGTGTAACGGTGAGACGAATAGTACCAAGCATTGTTTGAGCAAGTTCTTGTGCTGAAAGATCTGTTCGGCACTCCCCATTTGCCTGAAACTCAGCCAGAGAGGCTTCGAACAATTTCAGCATGGTAGTGAGCATATGTAAAAGGAGAGGACGCAATTCATTATCAGCATGAAAAGCTTCCTCCGTAAACACAAACAACGCATACGCTGGATTAGACTCAATATTTGAAAACAACGTAGTGATAAAAGTTTCTATAGCATGCCTGAAATCAAGACTCTCAACTTGTAACGTTATAAATACTGGTAAAATAGATTGTTGCAAATGTTCTAATAATTTTACTAAGAGGTCGTGCTTACTGGCAAAATGACGGTAAATTGCTGGCTCAGACACACCCACTATTGCAGCGACCTTACGTATGGTGAGCTTTTGAGCCCCCTCCTCTACGATAATTCGCATAGCTACATCTATAATTTCTTTTTGTCTCTTAGTTAGCACAAGTCACTCCCCTTATAGTAAGTTAACGCTCACTAACATACCAGAATTTCCTAGTATTATGCAAGAGGTAATTAAAAATTTATTACAAAAACAGGTAAAATTAGTAACTCTATTACCAAATCACAAAAGTAATCTTAATATGGACCCTTACAAAGTAATCTAATTATCAGCTACATCAGACATAGTTGCATAAATTACGCTGAAAAGGGTACTATGTACTAACTACATAACTGCCGAGG
>CAZGDR010000107.1:0-3646 GCA_964524755.1 uncultured Spirochaetaceae bacterium | reverse complement strand
CTGCACTGTTGGCCCTTATGTCATTTATATATGTGAGTTTACTTAAGCCTATTGGGTTCCCACTGTTAACTCCTTTTTTCCTGTTCGCAATTATTATGTTATTTGGATATAAGCGATGGAAGAGGGCGGTCTTAGTAAGTATTGGTGCTACTGCCGTAATTTTCATCTTGTTTAATGTTGTATTTATGGTGTTTCTTCCGCTCGGAAGAATATTTTGAGGGTAGATAAATGATGTCAGAATTACTAACAGGATTTTCACTTGTTTTTCAGCCATTCACATTTTTATTGATGACGTTTGGTGTTGTTGTAGGTATTATCATTGGAGCATTGCCAGGATTAACCGCTTCGATGGGTATTATACTTTTGCTTCCTCTGGTGTATCGATTGCCAGCAAACGTAGCTTTAGTTATGCTAGTTGGACTGTTCAGTGGTGGTATGTATGGTGGATCTGTTTCTGCAATACTCTTAAAGACTCCAGGATCTCCATCTGCTTCAGCTACTATCTTGGACGGGTATCCCCTCTGTGAACAGGGTAAAGCGGGTAAAGCGTTAGGTATTTCGGCGGTCTCCTCTTTTATTGGGGGACTGATAAGTACCATATGTTTAATCTTGATTGCACCCCAATTAGCGAAAGTGGCCTTGAAGTTTCAAGCTGCAGATTATTTCTCACTCTCCATTTTTGGATTGACCATTATGGCTAGTTCTTCCGGAAAGAACGTGGTCAAAGGTCTCATTGCTGGCTTTATCGGGTTATTAGCCTCTTGTGTTGGTATTGATACCATCGTTGGGGTTAACCGACTAACCTTTAATAGCATGTACCTTGCCGGTGGATTTACCCTATTACCCGTATTGATTGGGGTATTTGCGATTTCAGAAGTATTGTCTCAAGTCCAAAAATCCCATTACAACATACCTCCTGTTATACAGGCGATTACAGATGTGTTACCGAAGTGGGTTGAAATTAAAGGTATTTTACCCGCAGCCATAGTTGGCGGTATTTTAGGAGTGTTTATTGGTATTATTCCAGGCACTGGAGGTGCTATAGCTTGTTTCTTAGCCTATAACCTAGCTCAGAAATTCTCTAAAGATAGACATCAATTTGGACAGGGAGCTCTCAGTGGTGTTGCCGCTCCTGAAAGTGCAAACAATGCTACAACGGGGGGAGCTCTCATTCCTATGTTGACTCTTGGAGTTCCCGGAGACGTTGTTACTAGTGTAATGCTTGGTGCTCTTGTTTTAATCGGGGTACGGCCCGGTCCCTTGTTGTTCGTTGAAAATTCGGAAATTGTTTACTCTATTTTTGCTGGAATGGTTGTTATCCAGTTCCTTATGCTGGGCTTTGGTCTTTTGAGTGCTCGTTATTCTCCCGCCATTCTGAAAGTCCCCTATAATTTGCTCATGCCGATTATTTTAGTTCTTTGTGTAGTGGGATCATTTTCATTGAATAATTCACTCTATGACGTAACTGTCGCTTTAGGTTTTGGTGTGTTAGGGTTTTTCATGAGAAAGTGGGGTTATCCTGGAGCTCCTTTGGTGTTAGGGATTATTCTTGGGCCCATGGCTGAAGAGAACTTAAACCGCGCACTGTTGGTCTCAAATAATAATTGGATGGTCTTGTTACAGAGACCACTTTCCCTCACATTCTTACTTTTAGCTGCGGCTTCAATTGCATTTTCAGTCTACTCAGTTAGGAAGAAGGAAGCTTAAAGATGTTAATTAAGACTGGAGGATCAGGGTCCTGGGACGTTATTGATAATCTATTAGGGGATATTAAAATTCCTCGTATGGTTCGCGTTAAACAGAATTTTGTCCATCCAGACCCTATTGATGTATCATCGGTAATTGCGTCGCAATTGGAGAATGCTTCATGGTGGAAAAACTTCCATACAGGTGATTCAGTCGCGATTGCAGTGGGAAGTAGGGGTATTGATAACCAAGTAGCTGCTGTTCGTGCAATTGTCACAAGCATCAAAAAGCGGGGAGGGAAGCCCTTCCTAATTCCAGCCATGGGGAGTCATGCTGGAGCTACGGCTGCCGGGCAGGCCGCTATGTTACAGGGAATGGGGTTTACTGAAGAGCAGGTAGGTGCTCCTATTCGAGCAACCATGGATACGGTTGAACTTGGTCGTACGGTAGAAGAAGATCTGCCAGTTTTGACCGACAAATTTGGTTATGAAGCTGATCATTTAGTGATTATTAATCGCATAAAACCACATGTATGTTTTCGAGGAAAGTATGAAAGTGGTCTTATGAAAATGATAACTATCGGATTAGGGAAACAGAAAGGGGCTGAAATTGCCCACAATCTAGGTTTTGGCCATATGCCTGACCATGTGCCTATGATTGCACTAGAGGCGTTAAAGAAGCTCAAAATTCTTTTTGCAGTCGCTTTAGTTGAAAATGCTTTTCATGAAACTTGTATAGCTGAAGTTATTCAAGGCGATGCTATTGCTGAACGAGAACCTGAATTATTGGAGCTCGCTAGGCACTATAGTCCTAAGATCCATCTCGAGAAATTCGATGCTTTAATCATCGATGAAATCGGTAAGAACATTGCTGGATCTGGCTTTGATACTAACATTGTGGGGCGGTATCACTCTGAATGGATTAGCGGTGGTCCAGTTATTAAACGGGTTGCTATTTTAGATATCTCAAAAGAATCAAAAGGGAATGGAAATGGATTAGGAATGGCAGATTTTACCACCGTAAGAGCTGCTGAGAAATTTGATTTTTCTCAAACATATCCCAATACGCTCACAGCATTGCTTACCGGGGGGGTGAAAATTCCGATGGTCCTCCCCCATGACAAACAGGCTTACCAAGCCTGTATGAAAACAAGCAGCCACGAAAATTGGGAAGATACAACCTTTGTCAGGATTCATAATACATTGTGCCTGACGGAAATAGAAGTATCAGAAAATCTGGTACCGCAGTTGGCCTCAGACTCCCGTTTTGAGGTGGTGAGTCAACCATATGATTTGCAATTCAATGAACTAGGAAATTTGTTTTAACGATATTTTAAGGTGGAGAACATGACGAAAAAAGAAGAACTAAAAATTAAACTTGATCGTATACGCTCTATGATGCTTACATTAGGCATTGATGGTGTGTATTTGAAGCGGCAGGATAACTTCGCTTGGTTGACATGTGGAGGTCAAAACTATTTAGGTTGGGGTGAAATGGGAATGGTGGGTCTCCTTGTGACTCAAAGCGAAACTCATTCTATTACCAACATTATTGAAAAACAGCGTATGATCGATGAAGAAAAGTTGGAAGAGATGGGCTTTACGCTTCATGCGGGTATCTGGTATGAGGGTGATTTCGAACGAAAGACGCTGGCTAAATTAGTTCCTTCGGGGAAAGTGGCTCTCGATTTTACCAGTCCTCTGGGTACAAACATTGAAGGTGAGATTAAGAAATTACGTCTCTCTCTTACCGAGTCTGAAGTTGAACGAATGAAAGAAGTCGGATATTTAGCGACATTGGCACTGGAAGAAGCTGCCGCATCGTTACGGCCAGGGGATTCTGAGCTTGAGGCTGTTAAGCGGATTGCAATAGCTCTCCATGACCACGGGATGGAATTTACCTCCCTTATGTGTGCTGCTGATGACCGGTTGTATAAATACCGCCATGCGATTGCTACCGA
>CAZGDR010000106.1:0-3731 GCA_964524755.1 uncultured Spirochaetaceae bacterium | reverse complement strand
AGGGATAATTTTTTCTACCTTCGGCGCCTTTGCTTGTAAGAGTTCACGTATATCTATGTCTTTAAACGCCGAGGGATTTTCCTGCATGAAAGCTACTATACCAAAAATCAGGTGGGATTGCAAAATATATTGCCTTCAAACGTCTCTGTTACATTCTTAGCTTGTGATATACTCACATCTATGAATATTCCTTCTAGCAAGCAAGTCCTGCGTAAAAGAATGCGAGATATGCTGAAAAATATACCCCATGAGGAGAAACGCAATGCATCGCAACGTATTGTCCAGAGCATTGCAACCCTCCCTGTTTATAAGCGCTGTAGTCTGGTTTTTGGGTTTATTCCTATGCAATCAGAACCAGATCTAAGTCTCTTATATGATTTAGCTCTGTCACAAGGTAAGAAAGTAGCCTTTCCACGGTGTTTATCTGACGGGCAAATGTCTTACCATTTGGTAGGTAGAAATTGGCGTGAACATCTGATAGTATCATCTTATGGCAATCTGGAACCTCATGCAGGGGTATTCAAAGCTCTTAGCACATCGATTTCAGAGCCTTCTATAATCCTTGTTCCTGGATTAGCCTTCTCTGCTGAAGGCCAGAGGTTGGGACGTTCGATGGGGTTTTTTGATCGATTTCTGGCCCATAATGGCCTCTCTCTTTTCTCCATTGGTATTTGTTTTGCGCTGCAGATACAAAGAGATCTTCCTACAGAGCCCCATGATAGCACTCTCGATTGCGTAGTGACTGAATCTAAGACCTATGTAACAGAAGAGCGCCATAACCAGGAAAAATGTTGATCGGCTAGCATACGCATCAACGAGTCACTTTGTGACGAAAGAGGATCTATGCACTCATAGTTGTCATCTAGGCGAAGGAGCTCACTACGGACTTCTGGGCTCCTGACTGTACGCAACAGTGCACTGAGGGTTCGAATATATTCAAATTGACGGGTTGGAGAACTGGCAATAACAAAAAGGAAATGGACGGGTAGTCCATCTTTGGCCTCATAATCTATGCCACATTCAGAGAGGCCCAAGGCTACTTTGACGTGGGCTAGATTGCGCACTTTGCCATGCGCAATAGCAATACCATGTCCAATTCCAGTGGTTTCTTTCTCTTCTCGATTAATTACCGATTTTTTAAAACGCTCTACATCTGAAAGTGATGTGAAAATAGAACATTTTTCGATGACTTCTTGGATTGCACCAATCTTTGTTCTCGCTTCAACATGGCAAATCACCGATTCATAATCGGAAACAAGACTCACTAAGCTTCCCCCTGTCCAGCCAAATACGCATTTATAGCCTTGGCAGCCTTTCGTCCTTGTCCCATGGCTAGAATAACCGTGGCAGCTCCTAGGACGATATCTCCTCCTGCATAGACTCCTTCCATAGAAGTCTGGCAAGTCTCTTCCTCTACTATAATATTTCCCCTACGATTCACCTCAAGCCCTTTCGTCGTTTGCTTGATAAGTGGATTAGAGTCATTACCAATAGCGACAATAACCGTATCAAAATCATATAATGCTTCACTACCTGGAATTTCAATCGGAGAACGACGACCTGAATCATCAGGGTCCCCTAATTCACATGTAATGAGCTCAACCTTATGGACGCGCCCTTTTTCATTGCCAAGAATCCGAAGCGGACTATGGAGATATAAGAATTGAATGCCTTCTTCTTTTGCATGGGCGACTTCTTCACGCCTAGCCGGCATCTCTGTTTCTGTTCTCCGGTAGACTATCGTAACCTCTTCTGCGCCTAAGCGACGTGCCGTGCGTGCGGCATCCATAGCCACGTTTCCACCACCAAATACAGCAACTTTACGGGAGCCGTATAGGGGCGTTCCTGCTTTGTTTCGATCATATGCACGCATAAGATTACTTCGGGTGAGGTATTCATTGGCACTAAACACGCCCACCAAATTCTCACCTGCAATATTAAGGAATCGGGGTAAACCGGCTCCTGTGCCTAAAAAGATAGCATCGAAGCCCTCTCTTTCCATGAGGTCTCCAAGTTTTGCAGTTCTCCCAACCAAAAAGTTTCGTTCTATTTTGACACCCATGGCAAGCAAGGTTTCAAATTCTTCTTTGACAATACGTTTAGGAAGCCTAAATTCTGGAATACCATACACCAGTACTCCGCCAGTTTTATGCAAGGCCTCGAACATCACTACTTCATGCCCCTCACGTCGAAGGTCAGCTGCTGCTGTCATAGAGGCAGGTCCGCTACCAACTACGCCCACTCTTTTGCCCGTAGGTGCAGCTACCGTCGGAGTTTCGCGTTGGTTACTTTTTGACTCCCAGTCGGCTACAAAACGTTCTATTCTTCCTATATTTACCGCTTTATCGATACTTTTAAGCGATTTTCCTACGGTACATGTTAATTGGCATTGTGATTCTTGCGGGCATACTCTTCCGCAAATTGCCGGTAAGAGTGAACTCTCTTTAATCACTGCTATCGAGCCAGCATAATCGCCCTCGGCTGCTTTAGCAATAAATAAGGGGATATCAATCTGTACTGGACACCCTTTAACGCAAGGAGCGTTTTTACATTGTAGACAGCGTAGAGCTTCAACTTTCACCTGCGCTTCGCTATACCCAAGAGCGACCTCTTGCATGTTTTTAACACGCTCAAGAGGGTGTTGAGCTGGCATATCCTGGCCAGGTATGGCTATGCGATCTTTGACAGTGAGCTTTTTATTACCATAGATTTTCAATACTTCTTGGGCTTGTTTATCCAGCTCTTCAAAACTAACATGACTCATCAGGCATCCCCTTCCTTAATCTCTAGTCCAATGTGGCACCGGTGGTGGGCCTCTTGTTCTTCTGAACGATAGGTTCCGAGACGAAGCAGCAAATTATCCCAATCGACTGCAAAAGCATCAAATTCAGGTCCATCGACACAGACGAATTTAGTTTCGCCATTGATGCTAACTCGGCACCCCCCACACATTCCAGTTCCATCAATCATAATAGTATTCAGTGAGACGACGGTAGGGATTTGGTAGGGACGTGTCGTAGCAGTGCAGAACTTCATCATGATTGGCGGTCCTATTGCTACAACTAAATCAGGTTGCCAACTTTCACACAGTTCTTTTAATGGCTCTGTTACCAAAGCTTTACGCCCATATGAGCCGTCGTCGGTACATACGATCACATCATCAGATAACGAGCGCATCTCTTTTTCAAGCAAGATTAACTCTTTATTACGTGCTCCAATAATAATTTTCAACTCGTTACCTGCACGTTTCATGGCTTGAGCAATCGGATGCAGAGGAGCAACACCTACTCCACCGCCAACACAGAGAACCTTACCATATTTTTCGATATGGGTAGGTTGTCCTAGTGGCCCTAGCACATTTTCAATACTTTCTCCTGGTTCCAGAGTCGCTAATTGGTGGGTAGCCTCTCCAACGGCTTGGAACACAATGGTTATCGAGCCTTTGTCAGGATCAGCATCGGCAATCGTAAGGGGGATCCGTTCGGCAAAATCGCCTCCCTGTTGTAATATGATAAATTGCCCAGCTTTTCGTTCTCGTGCGATATTCGGTGCGAGAATCTCCATTCGAAAAACCTCAGCCGAAAGTTTTTCTTTATGTAAAACGGTGAACATATAGACCTCCTCACACACCTTTTCGACCACCAGCAAACCCTACTGATTACATCTCGGTACATGCTTACTTTACCCTACCAGAAGAGACCGCTTTGAGCAATTGCTGGACTACTAATTGC
>CAZGDR010000105.1:0-3847 GCA_964524755.1 uncultured Spirochaetaceae bacterium | reverse complement strand
AAAGCTTAGCAGGCACCTTTTATGTTTAATCGCGAGACTAATCTTACACAATTAATAAAATCCTACTTCACGGAAGTATTCTATTCTCCATAAAGAAGAGGAGAACTTATCAAAACCCAAGATACAAACAGGGAGTACGTGATAAGTAAAGATAAAACAACCAGCAGGTAAACTGCTGGTTGTAAAATAAATTTCTAGAAATTAACCTCTAGCACCATAGGTGTCGTTCATGTCGACATCTTTGATGTTCACGCCTAGGGCCTTAGCCACACCTTCGCCATAGGCAGGGTCTGCTAGGTAGCAGTGGCGGATATGACGTTTTTGTACTAGCAGTGTGGTTCCCTGCATGTTTCTACAGGTGTTCTCAAAGAGGCGTTGTTTTTCATCCTCTGGCATGATGTTAAACAGCTTACCAACTTGTTCAAAGTAGTGATCATCATCTTCTCTGAAATCATAATGGTCGATGGGACCATTACCATCGTAAGCTGGTTCTGCTAATTTATTCTGATCTTTCCACACTCCGTAAGAGTTGGGATTGTAGTGAACTTTTCCACTATAGTTGCCATCGAGACGCATCGCTCCATCACGATGGAAGTGGTTGGTTTCTACTTTACTCTGATTAACGGGTATTTGATAATGGTTTACACCTAGTCGGTAGCGCTGAGCATCTCCGTAAGAGAATAAGCGTCCCTGTAACATACGGTCAGGCGAGTAGCCTATCCCTGGAACAATATTTGCTGGGTTAAAGGCGGCTTGTTCAACATCTTGGAAATAGTTATCAGGATTTCTGTTTAATTCAAAATATCCCACTTCATGTAAAGGATACTCATCATGATACCAAACTTTGGTTAAATCGAAAGGATTATGAGGATGCTTTTTTGCTTGTTCTTCACTCATGATCTGGACGAACATATTCCAGCGGGGAAAATCTTTCTTCTCAATCGATTCAAATAAGTCCCTTTGGTTCGATTCACGATCTTTTGCAACGACCTCTTCGGCTTCACTATCAGTTAGGAATTTAATGCCTTGTGCAGTTTTCATGGTGAATTTTACCCAGAACCGTTCATTCTTGGCATTGATGAAAGAGTAGGTATGAGAACCATATCCGTTCATATGCCGAAAGCTGAGAGGGATGCCTCGGTCACCCATCGTAATGGTTACTTGATGTAGCGCTTCAGGAAGCATGGACCAAAAATCCCAGTTATTCTGTGCCGAACGCATATTAGTCCTTGGATCACGTTTTACAGCATGGTTGAGATCGGGAAAGAGCATAGGGTCTCTGAAAAAGAAGACCGGGGTATTATTACCGACTAAATCCCAATTTCCTTCATCAGTATAGAATTTCAGTGCAAACCCTCGGATATCACGCTCAGCATCAGCGGCACCGCGTTCTCCTGCTACAGTAGAAAAGCGAGCAAACATTTCGGTTTGCTTGCCGACTTTAGAAAATATTGCAGCTTTGGTCCATTTGGTAATATCTTGGGTTACAGTAAAAGTGCCAAAAGCTCCAGAGCCTTTAGCATGCATCCTGCGCTCTGGGATGACCTCGCGGTCAAAGTGAGCCATCTTCTCTAGGTACCAAGTATCTTGCAGCATTGCGCCGCCTCGTTGGCCTGCTGTCTGGATATTTTCATTGTGGGCAATAGGGCGACCACTAATTGAAGTGAGTGGTTTCTTAGGTGTGAGATCGCGACCATCGCGGTCCTTCTTATCTTTTGGTTGTTTTTTATCAGCCATACATTCCTCCATTTGATATTTGTAATTATTACAGATATTTCATATTTTACAAGGGGAGGAAGGACTTGTTTCCTAATTTCTAGGAAACAAGTAGGGGTATATTTTGTTCTTATAAAACGCATCTTACTCTGATTTTGCCTTAGAATCTTTTCCCTTAGGGTCTGGATTAGGTTCTGCGTGTGTCGACCAGAGGTGTTCAGGGTTCTTATTGAAAATCAGTTGCATTATTTGGCCCATCACTAAAAGAAGGATCAATGTTAAAACAAATCGCAAAGAGGCAAACGCAACCCCTAGGAACTTAATCTCAAGCATCATTTGTGGAATTTTTAACGCTGCCCAGCTTCCTAAGAAAAGGATTATGTTACTCACACTCGCTCCCTGTCCCAATAAATATCCTGCTAAAGGAAAGGCTACATAGACTGGTCCTGTCGGTAGCGTACCGAGTAATATCGATATGAGGGCTCCCTTTACTCCAGATTTCGATCCAAGCCATAGTTGGATTTTATCTTTGGGGATCCAAACCTCTAAAAGGCCCATAAGGACAAATACTGGAGGCATTATGAGGAGCATCTCCTTAAGATAGTCAAGAGTTACCCGTGAAGAAGCTTGTGCTTTATCTGGCCACCAGATTGCTAACGCACCAAAAGCTAAAGAAAGAAAAAAGATAGGTATGAATTTCTTTACTGTTTTATTCATAATAGTATCCCCATCAAGAATGCGAGCAAGAGGGCTGCTAGAAAACCGAACCCGTTGCGCATGAGAGTAAACCGTTTTCCTAAATATTTAATCTCCATTGGGGCCGTTACCACTCCAACCATCATGAGCGAAGTTATGAAAGCTGCTATGGTCATAACAGTTGATCCTGAACGCAGTAAAGATCCTGCCAAAGGGAAGGCAATGAGAGAAGGGATTAATGTTATAGCACCTATGACTGCCGCTAGCATTGTTCCCACAAAGCCAGCTTCTTCTCCAAGAAGTCTTGAAATTATATCTGGCGAGAGAATTCCAAGGGTCAAACCAACTAACCCCAAAACAAGAATTAGACTCGGAGCACTTTTTCCGAGTACTTTCAGCGCAACCTTAAGTGCTTGCACTGTTTTCTGTCTGCTTTTTACCAGAGAAATAATTAAGCATATAATCAATAATCCATATATTACTAGTGTTGTTGTCATATAGTAACCCTATCTGTCTGTGATGATACTGTGTGTTCATTTGGCTCTCCGTAGATAGCCAATACTTTTTCAATCCGTGTTTTACGATAACGTAAAATCTGAATCCACTCTTCCAAATTCTTTTCCCCCTCTGCGGTGATACTGTAAACTCTTTTCTTGGGTCCTTGTTGCCCTTCTTGCCAATCAGAGACTACAAAACCTTCTTGTTCCATTTTACGTAACGTTCGGTAGAGCGTACCTATATTGAGGTCTTCCAGTGAAAAACCAAAAGGTTGCAACTGTTCTGCTAGACCGTATCCATGCATAGCTCCTTCCCTGAGCAACAAAAAGAGGCAGACCTCCATGAAACGATCCATTCCATAGCCTTTATTACCACAACAACTAGCTTTACCGGTCTCCATCAGTTTTCTCCTTGCTACTATATACATAGTGAATATAGTAGAGATGTATATAGAGGTCAAGTGGGTAACCATGTATTGCTGTTATCTTCTTTTCTCATACATATTATTTGCTAGAGGAGTGTATAATCCCTAGGAAATGGTATTGAGGAGAAAACAAGAAGTGAGGTTTTGCGCTTCGTGGATTACACAAGTAGCAATGTGACTTAAAGTGGTCAAGGTAGGAGTAGGAGTCTAAATCTCTTCAATTTCTTTCCCGCAATGGGGGCAAGTGTGCGTTTTATCTTTATGTTGTTTATTTCTGGAGCTTACCTCCTCCATGAAACCGGAACTGATAATACCGGTAGGTAAAGCTACGAGACCTATTCCTAATAATGCGATAATTCCTCCAAGAATTTTACCAACTATAGTGATAGGGTAAATATCACCATACCCAACTGTAGTAAGGGTAACAATTGTCCACCAAGAAGTAGCCACAATATTGGGGAATTTATCGGGTTGAACAGGGTTTTCTATATAGTACATAAGCGAGGAAGCAAG
>CAZGDR010000104.1:0-3948 GCA_964524755.1 uncultured Spirochaetaceae bacterium | reverse complement strand
CGGTACTAAGAACAATACAACTTTTTCTTGCATTGGAGAGGATTCCGTCCTATTATCATCCCTATACATTATATTTTTGTTTTCTGTACGGTGATTACTAAATTTAGTGAAATACAATTATTTTACACAAATATAAGGAGAATTTTATGAAGAAGTTGTTCGTTCTTTCCATGTTGTTTCTTGTTGTTGCAACCTTTGCCTTTGGGGCAGGAAAATCAGAGGCTCCCGTTGTTGAAGAGGAGTGCTCTAATCGGGGCTTGCTCGATTCACTGTACTGCGATGAGAACTTTGACCTCGTAGCTGACCTCCCTAAGGATGAGAGCAAATGGTTAAATCCAGATACTCTTATTTTTGCTTATACACCAGTTGAAGATCCTGCCATCTACCAAGATATGTGGCAACCATTCCTAGACCATCTTGCTAAAGTAACTGGAAAGAAGGTGCGTTTTTTCTCGGTCGACTCATATGCTGCACAGGTTGAGGCAATGCGTGCCGGACGCCTCCATATTGCAGGAATATCGACTGGACCAACCCCCTTCGCAGTAAATCTAGCCGGATATGTTCCATTCGCAATCATGGGTGGTTCCGATGGACAATTTGGTTATACTCTTCAGGTCTATGTGCATGCAGATAGTGATTTGTATGAACTCAAAGATCTAAAGGGCAAGCGCGTTGCGCATACCAGCCCTACTTCCAATTCAGGTAATATGGCTCCATCTGCCCTATTCCCAGATTTTGGTCTTACTCCCGGTGTAGATTATAAGATTGAGTTCTCAGGTAGTCATGAAAACTCTGCTCTTGGCGTTGTGGCCAAAGACTATGATGCAGCTCCTGTCGCCTCTGAGGTCGTTGATAGAATGGCTGAGAGAAACCTTTTTGATCCTAATGATATTAGAATCATTTTTGAGACAGAACCATTCCCAACCACTTCTTATGGGCATGCTCACAATTTGCATCCTGATCTTGTCGCAAAAATTAAGGACGCATTCTTATCCTACCCATTTGCTGGAACTGCTCTTGGGGAAGAGTTTGCTGTTGACGGGTTCATTGAGATTAACTATCTGGACCAGTGGTCTCAGATTAGAAAAATCAACGAAATGAATGGAGTTGAGTACACCTTCGAAGGTCTGTAAAATTAGCTTTGAAGAATTGAATTTGTACAACTAAACCGGTGTCTTATATGGCACCGGTTTTAATGGTACTCAAATACGAGTGAGGAAATATGCTTGAAATAAAAAATTTAGTAAAAAGCTATGGGAAAGGGGAGCTAATCCTAAAAGGGTTGAATTTCTCAACAGGGGATAGAAAGCTTACCGCTATTATTGGTTCTTCCGGTGCTGGTAAGAGCACAATGTTGCGTTGTATCAATAGGCTCGTAACTGCAGACTCTGGTGAAATTTTGTTTGAAGGGGTTGATTTGTTGAAGCTACGGGGAAAACAGTTACAACAGGCACGTCGACAAATAGGGATGATTTTCCAAGGATATAATCTTGTAGACCGTCTGACTGTTATGGAAAATGTCCTATCTGGTAGACTTGGATACGTCTCTCTTTTTCAAGGAGTATTTAGAAAATTCCCAGCGGATGATGTCGATCATGCTTATCAATTGCTCAAACGTGTAGGTTTGTCACAGTATATCAATAAACGTTGCGATGAACTTTCAGGTGGTGAGCGCCAGAGAGTGGGAGCTGCACGTGCCTTAATGCAAAACCCAAGTATACTGTTAGCAGATGAGCCCACTGCTTCACTTGACCCTAAGACCTCAGAGCTGATTATGGAACTCATTGCCAATCTTGCTGAAGAGCTAGATTTACCTGTTCTCATAAACCTACATAATGTCGCACAGGCGAAGCATTATGCATCCCGTATCGTGGGGCTTCGTGATGGTATTATTGTCTTTGATGGCAAGCCAGATGAGCTGACACACGATCAACTTGAACTTATCTATGCGGGAAAGGGTGAACTCAAAGAACAGAAGGAGAATGAGGCGGAGTCAAAAATATGAGACAAGAAAAAAACCCCATTTCATCTGATAATCTGTATACATGGAAGAAACCAAGTTTTATTAAAAATCCTTGGTTGCGCTATGGGCTTTTTGCCATCATGGCGGCCTATTTAATCTATGCATTCAGTACTTTAAGTTTGGATATCGATCGTATTATACGAGGAATTCCCCGTGCTAGGCAAATATTTGCTAGCGCCATCCCCCCCAATTTTGCCTCTAGAGGATCTTTAATAGTCACTGGATTCATTGAAAGTATTCAAATTACAGTGTTAGCGACTACCGCGGGCGTTTTATTAAGTATTCCTTTTGGATTAATGGCAGCTAAAAACATCACTATCATGCCGGTCTATGTGGTTGGGCGTGCTGTCATTATTATTTCTAGAAGCTTGCATCCCATCGTCCTTGGTGTACTTTTCGTTAAAGCAGTCGGATTTGGTGCATTTGCAGGAGTTCTTACCTTAATTATCTATACCATTGGATTTGTCGGCAAATTGATTGCGGAGGCGATTGAAGAGATTAAATTTGGACAAATAGAGGCAATTCGTTCAACAGGAGCTGGATATTTAACTATTTTAGTCTATGCAGTTTTTCCACAAATCATGCCCCGATTGATTGGTTTAACCATGTATCAGTTTGATATCAACCTAAGAGCTTCAGCTGTTATTGGTCTCGTTGGTGCAGGTGGTATTGGTAATACATTAAATTCAGCATTCGGCAGGTATGACTATGGTACGGCATCTGCGATTCTATTAGTTATGATTGCAGTTATTCTCGTTGTAGAAGCTATTAGCGGAAGACTGAGGAGGTTTACTAAATGAGTTCATTAACATCAGGGCCGCTAAAGGAATTAGGAAAAGAATCCTACCATTGGGAACGGTTTACACTAAAGCAGAGGATGTTTCGTTATTTTTCATATTTGTTTGTTGTCGTAATCCTCTATTGGACGTTAAGTTCTCTCGACATTTTCTGGCCATGGGTTTGGTCAGCACCTGTTGAGATTCAGGATATGATTTCACGTATGATCCCTCCCAACCCGAGAGCTTTGAAGGAGATTATCCCAGCGCTCTTAGAGACCATTAATATTGCAACAATTGGTACAGTATTTGCTGTCCTCATATCGTTGCCGATAGCTTATTTAGGGGCCAACAACGTCTCCCCGAACAAGGTAACACTGGCGATTGCGCGTGTGATCATTGTTTCTTCTCGATCAATCGACACTATGATCTGGGCATTATTGTTTGTTGCAATTCTGGGACCCGGTCCCATGGCTGGTGTGTTTGCAATAACATTTAGGGCTATTGGATTTTTGGGGAAGCTGATTGGTGAGAGTATCGAAGAGATGGACTGGGGCCCAATCGAGGCGCTGCAATCCTCGGGAGCTTCGAAGGGTCACATCATTAGTTATGCAATTATTCCACAGGTTTTACCGACCTTTTGGGCCGTAACGATTCTGCGTTGGGATATTAATATTCGTGAATCGACTGTCCTTGGTATGGTTGGTGCTGGTGGTATTGGTATGTTGTTCCAAGTTGCGATCAACTTGTTCCATTGGCGTGACGTTTCCATGGTACTTTTCTCGATAATTATTGTTGTGTTCTTTGGGGAAACCATAACGAGTATGGTACGTAAGAAGTTAATATAGGTTCTCAATGATTCATAGTGCTCCTGCCACCAAGAGGTAAATCTTCTTTGAGGCGGGAGCTTTCTTATTTTTGGAATAAGGCTTTATTACCCACTAGTATCACATTTACAAAATTGGCATATAAGCTTTATTTTTAATTGTCGCATTTTCTTTCTCTTAATTAATGTATGTCATTGTTTACAACTCAGACCTTATTTGTGTGTTCCAGGTTCCATACTAGTGACCATCATCGCAATTCTATGCATATTAAAATAGGATTTAAAAAATGAGAATAGAGAAATCTTCACTAGTAAAGACTCCT
>CAZGDR010000103.1:0-3950 GCA_964524755.1 uncultured Spirochaetaceae bacterium | reverse complement strand
CACCATAATTATCAGTGATTGTCAGCCTCAAAAATATATTCGCTACATGCTCTTTGTCCTGGCATGAAGCGGCGTAATGGAAAAACAAGTCTTTGGCAGTGCGAAGGTAGATCTCACCGATTGTTCCATAGGAATCATCGCACATCTCAAATACTGCTTCATCGGTCTCAAAAAACTCAGCAACGAGCTCCAAACCTGTACCGGGTTCTATTACTCCAGACTGCAAATCATTTAGCATTTCAGTTAAACGATTAGCAAAGCTATAAGTCTTCTCGTATTCTATGTACTGAGTGTTATCTCTTATTGCTGCTATCTTCTTTTTATACCTTTCGATTTTCTCTTGCTCACTTCCTATCAACCTGCTGATTTTATCATCAACTTGTATCATACGACCTGCCATATCCAACAGTGTATCAGCAAGGGTTTCAACTCCAAGGTTCATCAGTCTCTGTTTACGGTCATCATACATATTGGTCCTCTCTAGGGAACGGGTAACATATTTCGTGAATAGTGAAGAAAAAAGGAGAATATTTCTACCCTCTGAGCCAAAAAAGAAAATTTATTGGTATTAGTATCAGGCAGGGGCGATTCTTCAACAAGATAAATTTTTCTAGACGCTGTGTACCGTTCGCTGAACTTCTTCAGCTCCTTCACGGATTACCTACAAGGCTAAGAGCGTACCTATGTTGTGCCACTAATTATTATTATGAGGCTGACAGGAAGGACGAACTGCGTAAACGCGACTTCAGTAAGCAAAAGAGTCTATTCATGGACACTGGCGGCATTCCTGTTTCCTACAAGCTGCTTGAGAGCAACAAGGTCGACATATCGACCTTCAATCCTACATGATAGCCATAACGTAAAATAATTGCATCAAGAGGGAGGCTAAGAAAGACTTTTGATATGTAATAATGAATTACATTAACACTAATTATTTAATAGTTATTGCTATTTATGAAAATAATAGTTACAATTAGATGTAAAAGAGTTAATGCTATTGAAAAAGGAGGTCCGAAGATGAAAATCTTATCAGCAGTTAAGTTGTCTAAAACAGTATCTGAACTGCGAAATCAAAAGAAACTGACCCAAGCGGAACTTGGTGAGCTCACCGGGCTTCACCGGATCATGATTGGACGTATTGAACGAGAAAATTTTATACCGTCTATAATGCAACTTGAAGCTTTGGCAGAAGTCCTTGAATTCGAAATTACAGATATGTTTGTGGAAAAAGAGTGTACTGAATCCTTTATTGCCCTTCGTAGCGAAGGTATGAATGAGGATGAGAAAAGCGGTGTTGATACACTGCTGAACATGATGTTTTCGTTACGACAGCAGATTCTGCTAAGGAATAAATTTGAACATGAATCAGAAACACGAGCTTAGCGCGCTGGATATTGAATCGATTCGGCAATTGGCGCATGATCAGCGCTTTGCCCTCGGCTTTGCCGGCGAGCCCCCGCTAGCAAATGATATCCTCATGATTCTTGAGAAGCTTAACATCATCCTTCTCGAATTCCCCATCGAAACTGAAAGTGACAAATCAGCTTTTTCCGCTGTGATATTATGTTCGCAAGAGGGTGGTAAGGATCTTGTGTTCATCGGACTCAATACCGCCGACTATTACGACAAGCAAATATTCGCAATAGCCCATGAACTGTATCATTATTTCACCAAAACCGGCTCTCATCTGAGCCGGCAGGAAGGGCCAGAAATCGATGTAGTCGAAGCAAAGGCAAATCGGTTTGCTGCCGAATTCCTTCTTCCAGAAGACGTACTGAGACGCCGGATCTTAGAAGAATTCAAATCCTACTCACTTGCAGACATTCAAACAAAGGTGTTGCTTCGCTTTATCGCAAGACTCCACTGTACCTGGTGGCTCCCTTACCGTTCATTGGTGAAGCGGTTGTGGGAGATAAAAGCCATAACTAAGAGGCAATACCAGGAGCTCTATCGTATTGATGAGCGTGATAAAGAGGGGGAATACGGTAGGATTGGCAGATCCACCCAGAGCGATATCTTCTCCAAGTTGAACACTGCTACCAAAACAATTGATACATCCCCACGGGCTATAGAGACAATCTTACGGAACTTTGAAGATGGCCTGATCGATGAGGATACGTTCGCCAATACCTTACGCCTATTCAATAAAGACCCTGCCGATTTTGGCTATGAGATTTTAATCTCGCAAGATGATGTAGATGAGATTCATGATTTCATTGAAGGTTGGAATCATGAAAGTTGATCTCTTAGCGGTGAATCCTGGTTTGGTTTCGTTAGATGCTAAGCCAAATCAGATAATCACCCTAGATGCAAATTTTCTTATCCCTCCAGATCGTCAAGCACTGCCGGTTAGAGGGATTCCATTTCCCCAGTTCCAAGCCTTTTGGCTTGACCCTATTTTTGATACATTTCCTAATCTTGCAATTCACGAAGCGGTTTATGATGAATTAGTTTCCAGACCGATTAAATCCTTCATCCAAGCCAAGATTAATGCGAAGCCTCCGCGGATTATCATACATAAAGATTCGGAGCTGACCAACGTTGAACACATGCTAAGGGATTCAATCGAGGCTAAAATATATCCTTATACACTTTATGAACCGCAACTCGACAATCGTACAGATAGAGGTGAGGTAAAAACGCTTGCTTATATTGCTGTTAAAGGTCTCCTTTATTTTGCCGCCCATGATTACAAGGCGATTCAACTAGTTGAAAAGGCAGAATTGTGGTCCACTGGTCTTGATACTATCCAAGCGCTTAAAATGTACGAGATAATTTTCTTCCTGTATGCGAAATACCCTTCCATCAGAAAATCCCTGAGGATGTTGTATAAATATCAGTATTATTTGACGAGGTACGAAAAATTAACGAATCCTGGGTGGGGAGTCTTTATGGAGAAAATGGGAAAGTTATATCAATTCCAATAAGGACGCTAATCATAACTAGCGGAATTGATTGAAGAAATGGGATAATTTGTTGGTACCAATGGGGTACGTATATTCCAGACTAGGTAGGTTGAAAAGATAAATAGAAAGACAAGGTGAGATATGGCAACAAGTCGGCTCACAATGAACCCATCAGTCACTGGATGATAGAGTGGCGAAGGTGAGGTTATAGGGGAGAGCAAAGTACGATGGTAATGGGCGAGGGGATAACCCTAGGGAAGAACAATTGGTTAAGCTCGGCTTTGAAGCCAAGCTTGACTAGTCTTGAATTACTGAAATAATGGATCAAGTTTAAGGTAAGCAGATCTCGACCCCAATTCTTCTGTAACCTTTAGGAGAAAATATTTTAAAATCCTGGAATTATCATTAATGCTAGAATTGTTGGTGGTATGAAAGCTATTCTTAGTGCTGTAAAAGAGTTCTACACAAAGTCTTTTCTGTGGCTGCTAGTTTCATTCTTGAAAATATTTGTCTTGTGTGAGACGCTCTCATTGAGATGAACGGGGAAATAGAGCTCGAAAGACTTCGTAAAGAGAACAAGTACCTTAAAGCAGTTTTAAAAGAGCATAATATTATTTTGGATCCTCCAGCACATACTGGCTCTTTAGATGCTCAAGCTAAAATCTTACTGTTCGCCTCACTCTTTAAAGGGAGACCTGATATCTATGCCAAACAGTATACAACTAAAAATGGAAAAGTAGGGTATACCCCAGCATGTGCCAATGAGTGGGTTAAAGGGATATGCCAAAAACCAGCAGTAAAATGTGCTGTTTGCAATAATCGAGCATTTCTACCCCTTACTCAAACCGTGTTGTACTCTCATCTTACCGGTAAACAAACCATAGGAATTTATCCCTTACTTGAAAACAACTGTTGCTGGTTTTTAGCTCTCGATCTTGATAAAAAGGGGTGGAAAACAGACGCTCTCGCTTTCTTAGAAACTTGTGCAGAACTATTGGTTCCCGCTTCCCTTGAAATCTCCCGTTCTGGTAATGGGGCGCATCT
>CAZGDR010000102.1:2416-3997 GCA_964524755.1 uncultured Spirochaetaceae bacterium | reverse complement strand
AGTGCTATTCGTCGAGCCCTAAGAATAAAAACTAGTCTAGAGTCGCTCTTTCTCCCTGATGAAATGTTTAAGCAACGTGGGAAATTAATTACATTCACCATAGGTCAGATAATTGAATCCACTCTGTTTGATGCCTCAACCGATACCTGCACATGGGCCGATAGAGTTCGTAATTATGTGTATAGATTAGGAGATCAACCAACGATGATTTTTAACCCTGCAGCGGAACTTCAATTACCCCCTAAGTAAATAAAAATAAGAGCGTTGTAAAACCGATAGCCAATACACTAAGGATACCATCTCGATAGTTCCACCCGACGGTATCGCGTTTGGCATCAGGGTTAAAATTACGGGCTGTTAATGCTGCCTCTATGTCTTCCGCCCTCTCCAATAATAAAGTAAAAACAGCTGAGGTGTAGGAAACTATTCTGCGTACAGGTCGTCGCCACGGGGATTCATTACGTGCTTTTCTCGCTTCAGACACTTGATGGGCAACATCGAATATAAGGGGGATGGTTGATAAGGTTAATTCCAAGGTGGCTCCAATACGATAGCCTGATATTTTTGGAATTGGTGATAATACAGTTCCAATAGCTCGCGAGAGGTCGTCGGGAGCGGTAGTATCGGCAAATATTATTCCCATTAAAACAATACTGGAAAATCGTAACACAGCCACAAGAGGAGCTTGTAGTTGTCGAGTATTCAGATAATGGGTTAGAGCCATAATACTACCCATAATAAAAAAGAAACGGAGCTCCCGTCGGTAGCGGCTAAAAGGGATCTGGAGGGAGAGGGCTACGAGAGAAAACAAAGAGACCATAAGCAGTACGCGGAGGAGATGAGCCTGCGCCAGTAAGGAGGAGGAAAGTAACAGAACGAAGATTTTGGTTAGCGGGTGGGTGAGATTAAGAAATGTATTGCGATCACGGAAATGGAACAGATTTATTTCAACCATGTAAGATGCCTCACCGGTATTGCTTTTCCCTGACACATAGGACGCCTAATGCCGAAGTTATCGGCAATTTGTAACACTGTTTCGGGGGTATCTTGTAAAACGACGCGGCCTGAATCGATTAAAATCATAGAATCAGCATGGGCCAGTAATTTTTCAATCTCATGGGTAGCAACTAAAATAGTAGTCCCTTGGCGTTTTAATTCCACCAGAGATTCTAATACTTGGACGATACCACTGTAGTCGAGGTTAGCAAAAGGTTCATCCAGCATCAATATCTTGGGTTGCATAACGAGCACTCCAGCAATTGCTAAACGTCGGCGTTCACCACCCGATAGGGTGCGTGGTCGTTGGTGTAATAACGGCTTGAGGCCCATTAATTGAGTAACTTGTTCGATCCGTTTTGTCCGTTCCTTAGGTTCGATGCCTAAGTTTTCTAATCCAAATAGAATATCTCGCTCTACAGTTTGTCCGACTAGCTGAGTGTCGGCATCTTGGAAGACAAGCCCAATTAAGCGGTTCCTTTGTTTGGGATTTTTAGTAAGGTCTTTGTTTTCGAGTAGAATGGTTCCAGAAGTGGGGGTAAGCAATCCCTTTAAACAACGCATGAGAATACTCTTCCCACTGCC
>CAZGDR010000102.1:0-2316 GCA_964524755.1 uncultured Spirochaetaceae bacterium | reverse complement strand
GGTAAGCCAATGGCTCCCAATGTGATGTAGACGGCGACAGAGGCGGCTCCTATGCCCTTTCCACCGAGGATACCAGCAAGGAGTACAAAGAGTGTCTGAAGTGTGATAGGAACGGGTCCTACGGGGATTCCAATATAGGCTCCTGCTACAATTAAAGCTGCGAAAAGTGCAATTATAATAATACGACGTAAGTTCATTTGAGCTTCCTCCTAGGGGCAAGCTATACCATTATTTTCTAGTATTGTAAACAAGATGATGTGGATATGTTTACAATGTTTATCTGTTCCATTATTATAGCGATAGCCACTACTATGAGGAAGTAACATGAGATCAAAAGATAAGGTACTCGCGCTCTTAGAACAACACAAAGGTTCTTATATCTCAGGTGAGGTTATTGCCCAACAGTTGGACATAACTCGGGCTGCTGTTTGGCGTTCTATTCAAGACCTCCGTGCATCTGGGCATGGTATAGAGGCCTCTACAAAGGTTGGTTATAAACTACAAGAAGAGAGTGATGTGTTGTCAGCACAGGGGATCAAATCCTCATTACACCCTGGGACTAAGATTAATTTGATTTTTCACGAAACGATAGATTCAACGAATAAGGAAGCCAAGAGACTTGCATTAGAAAAAGCTCCGAATGGGAGTGTCATTGTTGCTGGAAGTCAAACTGAGGGGCGTGGGCGTAATGGGAAAGATTTCTATTCGCCGCCAGATAGTGGGCTCTATCTTAGTATGCTTATTCGACCAGACATAGGATCTACGATGGCATTAAGAATCACTGCTGCTGCAGCAGTGGCAGTATGTCGGGCAATTGAGTCTGTTGGAGGAGGAGATGCTGGTATTAAATGGGTGAATGATATTTATGTTAATAATAAAAAAGTGTGCGGGATTTTGACAGAAGGCATCAGTGGGTTCGAAAGTGGCAAAATTGAAAGTGTCGTCGTGGGGATCGGTATAAATCACAGACCTCCTCGAGCAGGCTTCCCCCTTGAGTTAGAATCTATTGCAGGTGCTCTCTTCAATGGATCGGTTCCTCCACAGGCTTCAAGAAATCATCTCGCTGCAGCTATCATTGAAAATCTATTAGGAGTACTAGATGACCTAGGATCGCCGGTAATCATGGATGAATATAGACAACGTTCAGTGGTCATCGGTAAACAAATTACAGTGCTTCAAGGAAGAGAAACTTATAACGCAACAGCAGTCTCAATTGCCTCTAATGGAGCTCTTATAGTACTTGCAGAGGATGGATCAGAGCAGCAATTACAGTCTGGAGAGATTTCATTACGTCCTGTTGCGGGGCAGAATTGGTAAAACATTATTCTTATACCTATGATTTATCTTGCATAATAGTACTATATGTAGTATCAATTATGTATGCATAGGGAGGGTGTGGGTTGTCTAATCTCAAAAAGAAGCTTGGCAAAATGATAACCCAACCACATGCAATAGATTTTAATACCATTGATTTTGTTTTAAGAGAATTAGGGTGTGATGTGCGGAAAGGCAAAGGATCTCACTTTGTATATAAACATAAGGATTTTCCGCAACCTATCACAATTCCGTTTGCAAAACCGATTAAAAGGTATTATGTGAATAGAGTGATAACCTTGTTTGAACTCAAGGAGTTATATGATGAAATCGATTAATGAGTATCTTGAATTACCTTATACGTATGAATTGAAAAAAGAATCCGATGGCACTTTCTTTATTTCCGTAAAAGAATTGACTGGTTGTATGTCTGTAGGAGATACGAGGGAAGAAGCTTTCAAAATGATTAAAGATGCCATGGAAACATGGATAGAATATTGCTTAGATAATGGAATTTCCGTCCCCGAACCAGAAGATGAAACAGTTAAAACGTATAGTGGCAAATTTGTTACTCGTGTATCCCCTTCTTTACATAAAGAACTTGTTGAAGGGGCAAAGCGAGATGGAGTAAGTTTGAACCATCGGGTGGCAGAACTTCTTTCTAGAAAGAGCGGTATTATTGGCCAACAAAAAGAGATTATAGATCAGTTAGCTTATAGTTTTTGTGAACGGATGGGTGCGTCTGTGTCTTCTGGTAGCGGGAAGCTCAGCCAGTTGCAAGTTTTTGACAATACTCGCTGGGTGAAGAAACTAACCTACAATTCTAATCAAGATGATTGATAAGATATATTTTTAAAAAAAAAGAGATTTGGGAATGCTTTTCGTTTGTATATTTCTGCTTTTCATATTAACTTATTAGCATTTCAGCTGATTACCAGTGAAAAAATAAATTTATGGAACTAACAATGCAATTATATAAACTTAGATGATCTTTGAAAAATT
>CAZGDR010000101.1:0-4014 GCA_964524755.1 uncultured Spirochaetaceae bacterium | reverse complement strand
GTTTGATGCTTGCTTTTGTATTTCTTACTTGCCAGCATAGCATCACCTCCTTATACTATTACATATATGAATTTTCCGTTACAGGTGCAAAAATTAAGGAAGGAGTCGCGAACTATATGGAAAAAGATATGAATTATGTACTGGGAGCTGACTTTGGATCTGATTCGGTACGAGTTGTCGTAATCGATGCTGCCGATGGAGAGATGGCTTGTTCAGCTGTTTCTCATTATAAGAGATGGAGTGAGGGTAAATATAGTGACCCTAAGAAGAATCAATTTCGACAACATCCTCTCGATTATATTGAGAGTTTTGAAGCTGCCGTAAATGAGGCTGGTAAAGAATGCCCTCATGCAATGAAGAAGATTCGTGCAGTATGCATCGATACGACGGGATCAACTCCTGCTTTATGTGATGCTTCTGGGAATCCTTTAGCTCTCGACCCCCGATTTGCCGAAGATCCTGATGCTATGTTTATCTTATGGAAGGATCATACAGCAATCAAAGAAGCTGATGATTTTAATGCATTATCTCGTAGTTGGGGAGGTCCTGATTATACCCAGTTTATGGGAGGGACCTACTCTTCAGAATGGTTCTGGGCCAAGTTACTCCATGTCGCCCGTAAGGGTGGTGAGGTGCCAGAAGCAGCAGCTTCGGCGATGGAACATTGTGATTGGTTTGTCGCTCTATTAACTGGCACTACCGCTTTAGATACTATTAAACGGAGTCGGTGTGCAGCTGGTCACAAAATTGCCTGGCATGCTTCGTGGGGAGGGTATCCTGCGGTAGAGTTCTTGGAGCAATTACATCCACTATTAGCAAAAATTCAAAAGAGTTTAGGTACCGAGACGTACACGTCTGATGTGGTAGCAGGTACACTGACTGAGCATTGGGCTTCACTATTAGGTTTACCAAAAGAGACTATTGTCTGTGTTGGGGCTTATGATGCTCATATTGGTGCAGTCGGTGGGCACGTTGCTCCAGGGGTAATGGTCAAGAGTGTCGGGACCAGTACGTGTGATATTATTATTGAGCCTCAACCGAAAAAAGGGGAGACGGAACGGCGAGTTGCCGGCATTGTAGGGCAAGTAGATGGTTCTGTGGTGCCCGGTTATATCGGGTATGAAGCGGGACAATCGGCGTATGGTGATTTCTATGCCTGGTTCAGAGATGTAGTGATGTGGCCGTTGGACCATATGGATTCTGGTCTTAGTGCAGAGCAAGTGAAGAAAATGAAGAAGCAAGTCCTCGCCAAATTAGAGAAAGATGCTGAAGCAATTGAGCCCACAGAAAATTCTCCGCTGGCTTTGGACTGGATCAATGGGCGTCGGTCACCATATGCAGACCAAATGTTGAAAGGAATTCTCTCTGGATTAACCTTAGGTACAGATGCTCCTGCTATTATGCGCATGCTTTTAGAGTCGACAGCCTTTGGTGCTAAAGCTATTTTAGAGTGCTTTGAAGAGGGGGGTGTCGAAGTTGAAAAAATTGTTGCTATCGGTGGCGTAGCTCGGAAAAGTAAGATCGGAATGCAAATTTTAGCCGATGTGACTGGCCGAGATATTCACGTCACTAGTGATGATCAAGCTCCCGCGATTGGTGCTGCGGTTTTTGCTTCTGTAGCGGCTGGGTTATATCCTGATGTGCCAACTGCACAAGATGCGCTCTGTGCCGGTACGGGTAGAGTCCACGTTCCCAATCCAAAATACAAAAAAATCTATGAAACTCTTTATACACAATATTTGGAGTTAGGCAAATTTGAAGAAAAATTACGGAGGAGATAATGCAACATATAACAGAAAAAGAATTTTGGTTTCTAACAGGAAGTCAGGAATTGTATGGCAAAGAGTCATTAAAGAAGGTTGCTGAAAATTCCCAAAAAATAGTCGATGGGCTCAATGCAAGTGGTAATTTACCTTATAAGCTTGTGAACAAACCCGTTTTAGCTACTCCTATGCAAATTCGAACCACTATTGAGAAGGCTATTTCAACGCCTGCATGTGCGGGGGTTATCGCTTGGATGCATACGTTTAGCCCAGCAAAAATGTGGGTTTCAGGACTTTCAATTCTCGACAAGCCGCTTCTGCAATTGAATACGCAGTTTAATGAACGCATTCCTTTCGATACCATCGATATGGAATTTATGAATCTAAACCAGAGCGCACATGGGGATCGTGAATTTGGTCACATTACAGCTCGCATGGATATTCTTAGGACAGTAATTGCTGGACACTGGTCACACAAAACAACGCAAGGGCGGATTGGGGATTGGATGCGTGCCGCTTTAGCTGCTGACGAAAGTCGCAATCTCATCATCGCCCGTTTTGGGGATAATATGCGTGATGTAGCAGTTACCGATGGAGATAAAGTAGAGGCTTTAATAAAGCTTGGTTGGGCCGTTCCCTATTATGGTATTGGGGATTTAGTCTCCTATCGTGACAAGGTGGCCAAAAGTGATGTCGACTCCCTTATGGATACGTATCGGGACAAGTATAATTTCTCTTACGGAGGAAACAAGGACCAATTTATAGAGCACACAAGAGATCAAGCTAGGACTGAATTAGCTTTAGAACGTTTTTTACAGGATGTAGGGGCCAAAGCTTTTAGTACAAACTTCCAAGATCTCTATGGCATGAAGCAGCTTCCTGGGCTGGCGGTCCAGAATCTGATGGCCAAAGGGTATGGTTTTGGGGGAGAAGGTGACTGGAAGACTGCCGCCATGGTACGTCTAGGTAAAGTAATGGGAGATGGGCTTGCCGGTGGGACTTCGTTTATGGAGGATTATACTTACCACTTCGAAGAAGGGAACATGCTCAATCTCGGTGCCCACATGTTGGAGATTTGTCCTTCCATAGCAGTTGATAAACCATCAATTATCGTTCATCCTTTGAGTATAGGTGATCGTAATGATCCAGCTCGTCTCGTGTTTACCGGAAAAAGTGGCCCCGCAGTTTGTGTTGCAATGGTTGATATGGGTAACCGTTTTAGGATGGTTCTCAATGAAGTGGTTGCTGTGGATCCTCCACAGGCGTTCCCAAAACTGCCTGTAGCTCGGGTTTTGTGGAAACCTTTACCTGATTTACTAACCGCCAGTGAAGCTTGGATTCTCGCTGGTGGAGGTCACCATACCGCTTTCTCATCTGCGCTTACGGTAGAACATTTCCGCCATTTCGCTGAAATTACAGGCATCGAACTTGTTGAGATTGGTGGTGAAACTACAATTCCTCAGTTCCGTAATGAGTTACGTTATAGTTCAAGATATTGGAACCATAGGTAAAGTAACTGAAGTAAGGTAGTAGTGTAGGTGTAATATAAGATTTATATCGTTTTTTAATACTTTTCACTTCCCTGTTCGCAATTATGGTAGTACCATATGGACAGGGAGCGTGAAAAGTGGCACCGATGCCCGTGTTCAAGAACCTAGCGGAATTAGAAGCAGTTCATGTGCGACAATCTGTTGAGATTTTTGCCGCTGGTTTTTTTGAGCCCCTCTCCTTCATCTCTTCTAATGTTGATGTCATTGCCAATGTTTTGGAGCACTCTTTGGTGCTCGATAACCATTATGTGGCCGTTCTTGACGATAACGTAGTGGGGGTTGTCTCTATTTCCAATGCCAAGAGTCGTGCTTATAATTTTCAACGTGACATTTTAATTGCTCAGTTAGGTTTCATGAGAGGCCGCCTAGCATTTCGCCGTTTACGGAATGCTCTATTACAAGAATTACATTTAAAAGAGTCTCAATGTTATATTGATTTGGTGACAACCGATTCAGCTTTCAGAGGTTTGGGTATTTCAACTGAGATGCAACGCTATTTGTTTAATAATTTACCCTACGCAGAATATCTTTTAGAAGTCGCAGAGATGAATTTTAACGCGATACGTGTGTATGAGGAGTTGGGGTTTATTATAGAAGAACGCAAACCAGAGAAATCTTTCTGGAAAAGCAATTCAATGGGTGGTAAACTCACGATGCGTAAAGTACATATGACTAATCAAGTGATGAATTGAGGATTAGGT
>CAZGDR010000100.1:0-4035 GCA_964524755.1 uncultured Spirochaetaceae bacterium | reverse complement strand
CTAACTCTAAGGCCAGCGCTGTTCCAAACCTTCCGAGTCCTATTATCCCAAAACTATTGGGATGATGATCTGGTTTCATAGTTGACTCCTTTTTATCCAATAAAGATCCGTTCTTCTACATGTTTCAATACAAATTCTCTGGCTGACAAACTAGTTGCAATGGTAATTGGACCCAGACGGCCAATAAACATGGTGAGCATCAAGACAATTTTTGAAACTAATGAGAGTTGGGGAGTAATACCAGTACTAAGTCCCACTGTTGCAAAAGCAGAAACACTCTCAAAGAATGCCTGCAAAAACGATACATCAGCCTCCTCTACAACCATCATAATAAAGGTCCCGCTGCAGACAACCAAAAAAGCTAACAACAATACCTGAAACGCTTTCAAGATACTATCGTCAGAAATCCGACGCTTGAAAGCTGCTGGTTGCCGTCGGAACACTAAACTCAAAAGACTCAATAGTATGGCAAACATCGTGGTTGTTTTTATTCCACCACCCGTAGATCCGGGAGATGCGCCAACAAACATAAGCATGATCAAAAAGAATAAGGTCGCTTGCGATAATGTGTTAGTTTGGATTGTGTTAAACCCTGCTGTTCGGGCAGTGACACTGAGAAATAAGGCCGAGAGAAAATCGATTCTCTCCACTAGTAAAAATACAACAGTCCCCGTGAAGATCAAGAAAAGCGTTGCTATCACAACAATCTTGGTGTGCATCGTAAATTTGCCCCATACAAATCGCTTACGCAGCACATCAGCAATAACAAAAAACCCGAGACCACCACTAATGATGAGAAACATGGTAATAGCATTGAACACTATATTCTGACGGTACTCCATCATACTTTGAAAGTCACCCATGAGGTCAAACCCAGCATTGTTGAAAGCACTGACAGCGTGAAAAAGACTATGGCCCCATGCTTCTAAGGTTTGGTAATGAGGGCGAAACACCCAATACCCGGCTACTGTGCCAAATATTTGAAAGATTAATGACGCAAACACTACCGTTTTCACAATTTTCAGAGTTCCGCTGAGGGTCCCTAAATTATAAGCTTCACTGAGCATATTGCGTTGAGAAAGACCCACCTCCAATCCCAAGAAAAGGGCGATGGAGACAATCATTCCAGCGAAACCCATCCCTCCAACCATAATTAACAAAGCAATAATCGTACGCCCAAAAAGATTGAAACTGAGAGCTACATCAACTGTAACCAGTCCGGTCACACAAACAGCACTAACTGCCGTAAAGAGGGCATCTGAATAGGAGAGGACAATGCCCGGACGATGGGCTACAGGTAATGCGAGGAGCAAAGACCCTGTTATGATTATTATAAAAAATCCAACAACCAAATACCGGCTTGGTTGCATAGCCTTCTTTGTATGGGCCTTCATTATAGAGTGATTCTATCATCACCTCTTACAGGAATCAACTCATTCAAAGTAAATAAAAGAATTGACATTTGTACTAATACACTAGTACAATAACCGCAGGTATGACAAAAAAAGAGAAACCACCTCCCATCACGTTCTCTATAGATTCCAAAAGCGGGGTCCCCTACTACAAGCAAATCATTCTACAAGTTCAGATGGCAATTGCCGATGGTCGGCTGGGAAAGGGGGAGCGGTTACCTACTGTACGCCGTCTAGCTGTCGATCTTAGCATAAATCCCAATACCGTTGCCCGCGCCTACAGTGAGATGGAAATTCGTGACATCGTAGTAACTCAACAAGGTTCAGGAACCTTTATTAATGATAAAGAGATAACAATTGATGCAGTCGAACGGGAACGTATCCTTTCGGAAATCACCCGTTCGTACATCACCAAGGCAACTTCCTATGGATTCACACTGCAAGAATTGTTAGACCATATCCAAGACATAGGAAATGACATTACCCCATAGGAGGAGGACTAAGATGAATTTATTTACCAAAAAGCATGATCGGATAAAAAACGTTAAACCATTTACCCTTTCACGGGATTTCTCGTACGGGGCAATCTCTTTCTTTGTTCTGGCATTGTTCCTTGGTTCTGGCGTAAGTTTGCAATTTTTAGTGACTCCTTGGATTTACATTCAACCAGTAATAATACTCGCTGTGATCATCCTCATCACTGCTTGTTTGTTAGTCTTCTTCCCCATGTGGATTGCCATTATCCAATTCAGTATTATCATCTGGCTGATCGTATTTGGAGTATTAGGCAGTGCCCTCTACCCCCTTGCACTAGTTGGAACCCTCGGGTTATTTCTCTCTGCATCGGTTCAGCTCATCGTACATTGGGACAAGGTTATAGTACTACGCATGGGTAAATTCAAGAAAGTACGTGGACCGGGGTTACTCTTTTTATGGCCTTTGCTTGACCGAATTGCTGAATTTGTTGATACCCGCATTCGAGCAACCGACTTTAGTGCTGAAAAAACTTTAACCTGTGATACTGTCCCAGTCCACGTCGATGCCCTTGCTTTCTGGATGATCTGGGACGCTGAACATGCCATATTAGAAGTTGAAAATTACGTTGAAGCAGTTGTTCTTTCAGCCCAGACAGCACTACGTGATGCAATCGGCAAACACGAATTATCTTCTCTACTCTCTGAGCGTGAAGCTTTAGGAAAAGAGATTCAATTAGCCCTCGATGCCAAGACTAATCCTTGGGGAGTCACCATTTTATCGATCGAAATTACCGATATTATCATTCCCAAGGAATTAGAAGACTCATTAAGCAAACAGGCTCAAGCTGAACGAGAAAAACAATCTCGGATCATCCTAGCAGCCGCCGAAGTAGAAATCGCCAAGCAATTTGAAACTGCCGCTAAACGGTATAGTGAAAATCCTACCGCTCTGCAATTGCGGGCTATGAATATGGTCTATGAAGGCATCCGGCAGAATAATTCCATGATGCTCTTGCCAGCTTCCATCCTAGATCACATGGATCTAGGTGGGGTGCTAGGAGCTACAGCAATACAGAAAACTGAAGAAGCAAAAAACAAAGTAAAAGCCAAACCCATTGAGGAGGAGTAGATTATGATTAAGGTAGAGCGTGTATCGCGCAATTATAAAACAGGAGAAACTGTAGTCAGAGCATTGAAAAAAGTATCCTTGGATATTAGTGCCGGAGAGTTTCTCTCCATAGCGGGTCCTTCAGGTTCGGGCAAGACAACGCTACTCAATCTCATTGGCTGTATCGATGCCATTGATGAGGGAGAAATCACCATCAACGGTGAAAAGGTGACGCAGATGGGCAAGAAAGGAATGACCGAGTTCCGCAGGAACAATCTTGGTTTCATCTTTCAAACCTATAACCTCATCCCCGTCCTCAGTGCCTATGAGAATGTCGCTTTCGTCCTCTCCATCCTCAATGTGAGTGCAGAGGAGACAAGAAGCCGCACCATGGCCCTCCTCAAAGAAGTAGGCCTAGAGGGAATGGAAAACCGTCGCCCTGGTAAGCTTAGCGGAGGCCAACAACAGCGTGTTGCCATAGCCCGTGCCTTAATCAAGAACCCTCAGATTGTCTTAGCAGATGAACCTACTGCAAACCTCGACTCTAAGACCGGAAAGGATATTCTCCTCCTTATGAAAAAAATGAACGAAAAGTACAAGACTACGTTTATCTTCTCAACTCATGATCAGATGGTCATGGACTATGCCTCCCGCCTTGTGCTTCTACATGATGGGACCATCACCAGCGATGAGAGGAGGAAGGGATGAAATTCATCTTCACGCTCGCGATGAAGAACCTAAACCGGTATAAAAGACGCACTGTCATCACGGCGATTGCTATCGCCCTTGGCCTGATGATGTTCATCATAGTGGACTCACTGCTTTTAGGCATCGAACTGGAATCGGAACGCAACCTCATCTGGTATGAAACCTCCTCAGTGAGAATACACCAGAACGAGTACTGGCCCGACAGACTGCTCTTCCCCTTAGAAGAGGGAATCGAAAACCCAGAGAAGGTCATCGATATCCTCAAGCAAGAAGGCTATACAGCAACAGAACGTACTATGTTCAAAGCTGATATGATCCTCTATAGCGACGA
>CAZGDR010000099.1:0-4089 GCA_964524755.1 uncultured Spirochaetaceae bacterium | reverse complement strand
AGCAAAAACTTAACTTAACATGGAACCAGCAAAGCTCAGATTATCCCATGCAACCGTATCATTTATCAGATGGTTCAATTAGGTTTATTTGTTTAGCAACAGCACTTCTACAACCTGATCCTCCCGCAACAATCATCATAGACGAACCAGAATTAGGCCTACATCCAGCCGCAATAACTATTCTCGCAGAACTGGTTCAAGCTGCTGCAAAACGGACTCAGGTAATTATCGCAACACAATCGCCTGCGTTAATAGATCAATTTGCCATAGATGATATTGTTGTGGTGAACAGAAAAGATGGTTCCTCTACATTCGAAAGGTTGAAGGAGGAAGACTTTGATAAGTGGCTTAAGGATTACTCTGTAGGAGAACTCTGGTCTAAAAATGTAATCTCAGGGGGACCCTCCTATGAAAAACTACATTGCAGTTGTTGTTATAGTTGAAGGTAAAACTGAGAAGGTTTTTATTAATGACATCCTAAAACATTACCTCTCACTTCGTAATATTTATATGACTCAATCCATATAATACCCACCATTAATATTAACCGTCTCTCCATTAATAAAAGATGACTCATCAGAAGCTAAAAACAGCATGAGATTTGACATGTCTTCTACCGTCCCTAATCTTTTAACTGGAATTTTATCAGCCATGGCTTGCTTCTTTTCTTCATCCCAATACTCCATCATCTTGGTCATAACGGCGTGAGGTGCTATTGCATTACAGGTAATGCCAAAAGGACCTAGTTGGCGAGCCACAGAGCGGGTAAGAGAGATTACAGCTCCTTTGGAAGCTCCATAGGCAAACGTAGTACTGTTATCGCCATTTTTACCAGTAATAGAAGCTACATTTATTATTTTTCCATACTGTTGCTTTTTCATGATGGGTGTAACTGCACGAATGCCATACAAAATCCCTTTTACATTTATGGCTAGGGTTTGATCAATTAACTCATTTGAAGTCTCTTCAATTGTTGCCGAGGTAAGTAATCCCGCATTGTTGACTAAAATGTCGAGACGTCCATATATTTTAATCGTTTTAGCAATTGCAAATTCTACCTGTTCGCAATTGGAAACATCACAGATAATACTGATGCAATCAGCACCCAGTGCTGCTAACATCTCCTTTGTTTCAAGCAAAGTGTCTTCATCGATATCAGTAATAACGATTTTGGCTTGCTCTTTAGCAAGATCTAAAGCCAATTGCTGTCCCATTCCTTGACCTGCACCTGTTATAAAAGCAACTTTTCCAGTAAAACGATCTGCACGCATTCTATTCCCTCCTGATTTCCTTAGAATAGTAGTATAGCACCCTTAGAGGAGAATCCTTTACCTTTACCACAATTGTGAGTAACTTTACTTATAAATCTATGAGTAGGAGTATCGCAATATGGCAATCTTAGGTGCACTTGAAAAAAGACGAGCGTTTCGAGCCTTAAAAACAGACCCCATCGATTCTCAAATTTTATTACGACTTGTACAGGCAGCTCATTTAGCTCCTTCAAGTGGCAATAATCAACCATGGCGTATTATAACTGTAGTAGACGAATTAATTCTAGAAAAATTAAAAGGAACACTATCAAGAGGCAACTACTGGGCTAAAAAAGCTCCTGCCATAACAGCCTTTGTGACCAACCTCAATTGGAGCTTGGTTATGGGAGATCGTGAATATGCTCCCTTTGAACTTGGTATGGCTGCTATGGCCTACCAAATGCAAGCTATTACTGAAGGCTTATATGCACACCCAATTGCTGGCTTTAATGCAAGTGCTGCCAAAGAAGTCCTTAGTATAGATGAAGAGAATATACTTGAAACACTCATCATCCTCGGGTATCCCGGCGATATCTCTGATTTGAATGAGAAACACCAGCAACTGGAAAGTTCTCTACGAGACCGTAAACCCCTCGATGAAATAGCCGCTTTTAATACATGGAATACTAAGCTAAATCCTGTTAAATAAAGTTAATGGCTGTCCCTCATAAAATGAGGGTGAAGGAGTATTGTTTTAATAAAGTTTTTTCACATTCCTTCTTGCCCCCTAAAAGCCTGAGATGTATCTTACTTTCAAGGAGTTGGGATGAAAACAATAAAAAAGATACTCGTGGGTGTATTGGTAGTAGTGGGAATCATTGCTTTTACTTCTTGTATCGACATCTTTCAAAACATTACTCTGGATTCAGATAACAATATTACAATGGCTGTGCGTTATACGGTCTCTAAAGCAATCTTTGAATTAGGAGACAGTGATGGGCCTATTGAAGATGTTTTTGCCGATCAGGTCATCTCTGAAGATTTAGCAAAAGAGATGTTTGGTGAAAATGGGAAGAAAAAAGTCAGTTTTGAAACGGTTAACACCGAATCTGATTATGGAGCTATGATTAAAGTCTCGTATCCTAAGAATATGAAAATCACAGATGAGGATGTAGGCTTCCCTAAGATTTCTCCGAATAGGATTGAGATTAAACCTTTTATTGGAGATGGCGAACAGGTCGAAGATGATCCCTATAGCATGATGTTCTTCTCTAGTATGAAATATAGACTGCAGTTGTCAAAAAATGTTCTACCACATGTTACTTCTGCCCGACTACAATTTTTAAATGAGAGTTCGCATACGTTATACCCCATAGACTTAGAGGATTCTTACCTATTTGAAATTCCGTTAGTCCTCTTAATGTCTGGAGAAGACCCCACTCTTATTTTTGAGAAGTAAAAAAGGGTAGCAGTAATTTCTTATCGATAAACTTCTATCCCTATTGTGCTAAAATAGCCAAATGTGCTAATATATATGTAATCATTATAATTAGCGATTGAGACGCAATAGGAGATTAATTGTTATGCCTTTCACTATCTATTCAGAAAGACTGGAACAAGAGTCTGCTCGACAATATGCTTACCGGATACTCAGGCAGAATATACTATTACTTGATATGGTTCCAGGAGAACCCATTTCTGAAAAGGAAATTGCCTCAAGTTTAAAGTTGAGCCGTACACCCATACGTGAAGCCTTGCTTGATTTGTGCCGTGAAAGGCTTGTAGAGATATATCCACAACGTGGAACCAGAGTTGCCCTTATGGACGCCCGCCTCGTTGACCAAGGACGATTTTTACGAGAAACAGTCGAACTGGCCATTCTTGAACTCGCTTGTCAGAAATATACCGAAGAGCAGATTGCTGAGTTAGAAGAAAACCTCAAACAACAACATCTTGTAGCTGAAGAAAACGACCTCATAAGCTTCTTCCGTGTAGATAACGATTTTCACCGACTCCTTTATGCCGCCTGTGGCAAAGAAACTGTCTTTGAAGCTATTGGATTCTACTTCCCTCACTTTACACGAGAGCGGATGCTACGGATAAAGATGTTCAACCTTAAAGAGCTGCTCTGTGATCATGAACAGATTCTAGAGGCTATTAAAAAAGGTGATTGTAGAGTAGCCAAAATGCACTTGAAGCAACACTTAGATCACGTAATGTGTGACCAGAAAATATTAGTGGAAGCCTACCCCAAATACTTCATTCATTACGAATAGCTGTATCACAAACAACTCTGTAGTCTCCTCCTAGATTATGATACTATGGAGGAGTATATGGATACTATAACAACCGAAACAATCTTAGAAAGCATCAGCGATGGAGTCTTCACCATCGATACCTCTTGGCGCATCACTTCGTTTAACAAAGCCGCTGAACGTATCACCGGTCTCTCACGCGAAGATGCCATTGGATTGCGTTGTAGTGAAGTATTTAAATCAAATATGTGTGAGGGGAAATGCCCCCTTGCTGAAACCTTTTCCACGGGTAAGCCAGTTATTAACCAAAATGGCTATATCGTAAACTTAGCTGGTAAACGTGCTCCCGTCAGTGTCTCTACTGCCTTACTGAAGAATAAAAAAGGTGAAATCATTGGAGGGGTTGAAACCTTTAGAGATTTAAGTGAAATAGAACAATTGCGTAAACTCCGTGCTCGTAACCGCTTTGGAGATATTGAAACTAACAGTGAAGCCATGCGTGCGGTTCTTTCCATGGTTCCAGCAGTTGCGCAAAGTTCCTCTACGGTCCTTATTCTTGGAGAATCGGGAACCGGTAAAGAGGT
>CAZGDR010000098.1:0-4092 GCA_964524755.1 uncultured Spirochaetaceae bacterium | reverse complement strand
TATGCCAGAAGGAAGTTATTTTTTCGATACTATTGTTCGCCAACCACCGATAGATGATGATGCACTAGATCCGAAAGACAACCTCGAGGAGTTTTCTCTGATTGGGAAAGCTGATCTTGATCACTTTGCGGCAGAAGTGAAGAGAGCAAAGGCTACAACAAAAGGGATAATAGCTAACTTCGGAGGAACTGCATTTGGTGATATAGCCTTGGTTCCTGCACCTAACTTAAAATATCCGAAGGGAATCAGAGACATTACGGAATGGTATATCTCTACCGTCACACGGCAGGATTATGTTCACGCAATCTTTGAAGAACAATCCAGAATAGCACTGGAAAACCTCAAACGCATCCATGCGGTAGTAGGGGACACAGTTGATGCGGTATTTATCTGTGGTACAGATTTTGGTACGCAAACTGGTCAGTTTTGTTCAGTTGACACATTTAACTCTTTGTATGCTCCTTATTATCGGCAAGTAAATGATTGGATTCACGCTAACACCAGCTGGAAGACCTTTAAACACTCATGTGGAGCAGTGGAGCCATTTATACCATCGATGATGGAAGTAGGGTTCGATATTTTAAATCCGGTGCAGTGTTCAGCTACAGGCATGGGCCCAAAACACTTGAAAAAGACGTATGGTGATAAGTTGACATTCTGGGGTGGTGGAGTGGATACTCAAAAGACGTTACCCTTTGGAACTCCAGCCGAGGTTCGTGAAGAAGTTCGCTCACGTCTCGAAATATTTAGTGAAAATGGTGGGTATGTCTTTAACACTATTCATAACCTCCAAGCTGCTACGCCAATTAAAAACGTAGAGGCAATGATTGAAACTGTTCGAGAATTTAATGATAATCGATAAAAAGACATTAAAACTGGATGGAGAGTGTGATTAAGAACTTACGCATTCTATTGGTAGATGATGAACCATTGGCTCGCTATGCGTGCCGTAAAATGATTACTGATAAATTCTCCGGCTACGAAGTAGTTGGAGAAGCTTCCACAGGTCCAGAGGCTCTAGAGTCCTTTCGAGTTCTAGAGCCCGATATCATCCTCATGGATATTGAATTACCGGAAATAAATGGGTTGGAAGTTTCACTCCTGATTCTAAAAGAAAAATCAGAGACTCAAATAATTATCGTAAGTGCCTATGAACATTTTGGATATGCTCAAAAAGCAATCAACACTGGTGTGCTTGGGTATGTGTTGAAACCTATACAAGAAGATTCTCTGCGGAGCCTATTAGAACATGCTGCTCGTAATATTGCCAGTTTTAAAAAAGTTTCGCGAGAACAAAACCAATTTCACCTCTACCGCTCGTTGGCAATAAAGGATATGGTTACCTCTTTTATTCATGGCAGTTATGGGGGGTTAACAGCCAATTCCTTTGCTCAACTACTCTCAAAACCCATTAATGAGGGGGTGTTCATGGTGTGTTCGGTTCAAACTGAACAGATCAAAGAACCCTTAGGAGATGAAGAACGGCTAGTTTTTGAACAGGCTATCGATCGATTCCCTAACTGTTACGCTGGTCACTGGATTGGTTCAGTGCTTCCCGTCTTTGTTTCAGCATTTTTTGTAACAGTTGAGGGCTCTCAATACAGTTATGAACATGCTTTTGCCTTTGCAAAAGAGTTTATTCGTTATACACAGGCAAAGAGTGGGTACACCGTATCTGTGCGTATGGGTCGTTGGCAAACCGATCCAATAGCCTTCCCTTACTCCTTTCACCAGGCTTTTGATCTTTTGCAATCCGATTCAAAAGAACAAATCCTCATCTCCAGAACCAATAACAGGGGAGTAGCTAAGCCAAAAGAATCAGAAGAAGAGCCGAATACGGTTTATCCTCTAGATATTGAAACTAAGCTCTTGAATGCTTTGATTCATGGGGAAAAAGAACAAGTTCATGAAATGGAAATAATATTTTCCAGATGGTTAGCCGATAATACCGACTCTGAGACTGAAATACGCTATGCTATCACCGAGTTATTAATTCAAATTAGACGAAATCAGGTATTACAGGTGTACAATCAGTTGCAAGAGTCCATTCTATCCCTTTTACGTCTATTAGATCAGTTAGAGACGAGTGAAGAGATTCTTAATTGGTTTCCGACGGCTATAGATAACATTATTGGAATAACAGATAAATCGGTCACTCCAGAAGAAACGAATATCCAGAAAATCCTTCACTACATCGACATGAACGATCTAGGGACCACTATAAGTCTAGAAAACATTGCAGATTTTATTGGCCTCAGCCCTCAATATATTAGTAAATTATTTAAACAACAATTTAATATTAACTTTATTGACTATGTAATTCAGCAACGTATTAAATTAGCATGTAATCTGCTCAAAACAACTGAGCTGCCCGTGAAGGATGTTGCCACTCGATGTGGTTATAATGACGTGAGTTATTTTTCGAAGGTCTTTGGCAAATTTACAGGGCTGACTCCACGGGAATATCGTCAAAAAATTCGTTGATGTGTATTGGTAAATTAATTATACACTCTGTTCCCTGTGGGTTACGCCGCTGGACTGATAAAGGTTTCTCACCATAACATAACTCCAGCCTTCTCAAAACATTATACAATCCTAAAGGTTTCTCATTTCCCGACGGTTTTTCAGAGTAGAGGCGATCTATCACAACTTGATCGATTCCCTTGCCATCATCACGAACTGTAACTTGAATATATTCGTCAGAGATTCGTTTGATATACATCTCAACGGTGCCCTTTCGACCTAGAGGCTCAAGGCCATGTTTAATAGCATTCTCAATTAATGGCTGAAGTAACATGCTAGGAACAAGTACATCTAACGTTTCGGGATCTAAGTCTTCTATATACGAGATTTTATCACCGTAACGGGTTTGTTGGATATGCATATAGCTACGTACCACGGCCAATTCTTGACCTAATTTAACCATTTCATTCTGATTTTTTAGATTATACCGTAGCATGGTAGAGAGATTGAGAATCAATTGCTCAGTCTGAGGAGATTCTTCGATCTGAGCTATTACAGAAATAGTGTTCAACGTATTGAATAAAAAATGTGGATTGATTTGTGATTCCAGAAGAGCCAATTCAGATTCTCTTAAAAGACGCTGAGTTTCTTGATTGATATATTCCTGATGTTTCAATTGCTTTTCAATTTCAGCTTTTTCTCGTATTCCATGAATAAGGCGACGAATGCGTCCGCTCATACTATTAAAAGAGTTGATCAGAATCGAAATTTCCCCATTGTTTTTAATTGGTTCTATAGCCACATCTAGGTTTCCACGTCCAAATTGCAGCATAGTTAAGGCTAGGGTATGGATGGGGCGAGATATTGATAGGGTGAATTGTCGGGCAATGAAAGTAGAAAGAAGGACAAGTCCCAGGGTGACGAACAACGTTATTCGGATAACCATTCCCATTGTCTGGGAAAATCCAGTATAAGATTCTTGAATACTTTCCATATAGGTACTATTTACTTTAAACAATTCTCCTTCGATATACCCAATATGGCGGTGAATTGTATTTTCTTGATCACGAACATAAATCATGGGACGTCCTGCGGTATAATCACCAATAAGTTTATCTATCTGCTGTTTAAGGGTAGTGACCATATTGGAAACGTCGTGAAGTTGATAATAGAGTGTGCTACGGTAGCGGCTGCTAGCCTTCAAGTCGGCTATTTGTTGTTGAATGTAGGTCAGATAGGGATATAATTCCTGGATATAATCTTTATTTCCGCTACTTATATAGTTACCTAATACTTCTTGAATGGTAATTAATTCCGTTGAAACTTGGTAAATATCTACATGTTGGTTTAGCTTATTAGAGAGACTCTTGTAGTAAGTTCCCGACCAGAACAGAGATCCTACATTCAGTGTAGCCAGAAGAACGATAATAACAATAAATAACGAGAGCAATTGGTTTCTCAGTTTATACGGTAAGTGGATTTGTTTTTCCATAGTAGGAACATATTACAACAGCTATGGCAAAATCTCTAGATAGATTAACCCTTTATGGACTGCAGTATAAGACGAAGGGTTAATTTCTCATATCAGTTTTGCGCGAGCTCCATTGACACCTCGGTAAGAAAACTATT
>CAZGDR010000097.1:0-4117 GCA_964524755.1 uncultured Spirochaetaceae bacterium | reverse complement strand
TAGTCTGAGAAGGAACTTGAACACCAAAAGAAGGAGCGCGTCGCACCATGTGTGCTACCCGCGCACTGGCAATTAAAGTTTTGGTTGGGGTACAGCCCCAGTTTACACAAGAGCCACCAGTGCGGTCCCCTTCTATAACTGCCACAGAATGCTGTAGTTCAAGTAGTTTCCCCAAGATAGTCCCGGTTGCTTGACCGGTGCCAATAATGATGAAATCGTAGCTCTTCATATACTAGGCCTCCTTAAGAACCTTTCCTACTCGTTGCATTTAATATATAAGTAAGATGCTGAAGCGACAAGTTTATGAGTTGATAGGTAGTTATCAGAAGGGTAGATAGAGAAATGGGTCTTTTATTGAATCCCGCTACCTAACTTGCTTCTCGGCCCTTCTGTTGGTATCTTCAGCTGATAGATGCTATAAAGGAAGTGTCACCGGTAATCCTATTTAGGGACTGGACACAAGGAGTGATTCCATACAAAGGAGTTGGAGTGCAACAGATCGATTTACGGCCAACATTTAAAAAAAAGCTTGCCTTCACCGCCCTCCTCTTGTTCATACTACATTATTTCCTACCGTTTTTTCTGGCTCGGGAAAACAGGATCTCGGCTGAAATATCTTGCGGGATGGTCACATTAGGCCTGCTATTTACCCTCCTTTTGTCGATTCCTCCCTTTCTCCTTCTCCTCTATGCCTTTATAAAAAATGAATGGGTATCTGAAATACTCCTAACTCTAGCGGCAACATTAGGGTTGCTACTCCCTTTTGTGGTCTTAGCTAAGGTTGGGCCAAATGTTGTGGCTAATCTTGGTCCCTTTGCTAGGTATAGTCCCGCCTCTGGCATGTATGTTTATATCACAGCTGTGGCGGTCATCTACCTTATGAAGCCACGACTACGAATCTACGATTATCTAGGTTTCATTGTAGTGATCGTCGCCTTAATCGGCTTACGAGGAAACTATAGCCAACTCGGTATATTTCTCGAAGCAAAGAATTTTGGTTCACGCTTATCCCGAGAGGTTCTTGCCCATATTCGGATTACTGGAATTAGCCTCGCCATTAGTATTATTATTGGCCTCCCTCTGGCTTTGTTCAGTTACCAGAGTCAACGCCTCAAGAAAATAGTTTTCCCGTTACTCAATATATTACAAACCATTCCAGGTATTGCCTTATTTGGTTTATTGATTGCTCCGCTAGCAGCTCTATCGCTAGCATTCCCCCAACTACGGGCCTGGGGGATTAAAGGGATTGGCAACACACCGGCAATTATCGCTCTCAGTATGTATGCTCTTTATCCCATTATTCGTTACAGTTTTACAGCTTTTACGAGCTTAGATGAAGATGTAATTTTATCTGCACGGGGTATGGGGATGAATTCCCGCCAAATATGGTTTACGGTCCGTTTCCCATTAGCAATGCCTGGGGTTTTGCATGGCATTAGAGTTGCCCTTGTCCAGACTATTGGGAATGCCACTTTGGCCAAACTTATCGGCGGGGATGGATTAGGAGTTTTAGTTTTTGAAGGTCTTGGGCAAGCTTCAGTCGATATGGTGTTACTAGGGATGTTGCTTATCATTGCCTTGACGGTAGTTGCCGATCAAATATTTCAGGTTCTCATCACCTTATTTACCCCTATCCCACTACGAAACACCGAGGTATTGCATGATTGATACATTGGAGGCTTAATGGCAGAATTACACACTCACCCACAAATCTCTCACACACATACATTTTTGAAAGCTGAGAATATTAGCGCCCATTATGGAGATACTGCCGCCTTGATGAATCTAACTCTCCATATCCCCGCTAATCGAATTACTGTGCTGATTGGACCTAGTGGTTGTGGAAAATCGACCCTGTTGCGATGTTTTAACGGCCTAGTTAAAATTTCATCAGGGCACATTGAATATGAGGACGAATCAATTCGGGCATTGAGCGAGACTAATCTACGGCGAAACATGGGGTATGTAATACAGTCGATTGGATTAATGCCTCACATGACAGTTGAGGAAAATGTTGACTTAGTACCACGCTTGCTAGGCTGGGAACGCGCATCGCGTAAGGAACGCGTTGCTCGATTACTGCAGTTGGTCCGGTTGGACCCTGATATTTATCAGGGGAAGTATCCCAATGAATTATCGGGAGGAGAGGCGCAACGAGTGGGGGTAGCTAGAGCTTTGGGGGCTGATCCTCCGGTACTTTTGATGGACGAACCGTTTGGGGCAGTTGACCCTCTCACTCGGGAAAAACTTCAAAATGAGTTTATTCGTATCCACCGACAACTTAAAAAAACGGTTATTTTTGTAACACACGATATTGATGAAGCTATCCGCCTCGCTGATTACCTTGTGATTATGAAAGACGGCAAAATTATTCAAGCTGATACCCCTGAAAACGTTCTTGCCGACCCTGCCAATGAATTTGTAGAACAATTCCTTGGACCAAATCGCTCCTTAAAGCGACTTACCCTATTTACAGCAGATCACTGTATGGTTGAAGCTGCATCAGGGACTGATGCTAATGCAGAAGCTTACCTTGATCCAGAAACACCTGGTTGTTATTGGAAAGTGGATTCAAATGGGATACCCTTAAGTGGTTATGCGTGGATCCAGGGAAAGATTATTGAACGTCCCATTACCACCTCAGCCCACACAGTCCAAAAATATTCTTCTCTTCGGGAATGTATGTCCAACATTCTTAGTCTAGGACTTCCGGCAGCTGCAGTTGTAGATGGGAAGGGGCGGTTATGTGGGGAGGTGCTCTTTGAAACAATTCAAAAAATCAGCATCTCCTAACAAGCAAATACTAAATAAAGCCTTCATCAAAAGGTTAGTGTTTCTCGTTCTCCTCGTGGTAGTACTTATCGTCTTCATCTTCTCTGAAAGTGTACAGAGATTCATCCTTTCCATGATATTTCCAAAAGCGGGCCAATACACCCATAGCCGAAAAACTATATTGGAGATGACTGGAGCCCATATAGCTATAACCCTCCTCGCCACCGTCTTATCAACAGTCGTGGGAATATTGATCGGGATATTTGTGACCAGAGATGCTGGAAAAGATTTCCAACGACTTGTCCTTAGGCTCAATGCGTTCATTCAAACCTTTCCACCCTCAGCTGTAATTATTCTGGCATTCCCTATCCTTGGATTTGGATGGAAACCAGCACTACTAGCCCTATTTCTCTATTCATTATTCCCCATTCTTGGCAATACCATTGTAGGCTTCCAATCAGTGAGTCCAAGTGTCATAGATTCAGCAAGGGGGATGGGTATGACTGAATCCCAACAACTATTTATAGCTGAGTTCCCCCAAGCAATGCCCATGATCTTAACTGGAATTAGGCATAGCTATATTCTCAATCTAGGGACAGCTGCTATTGCCGCGGTGATTGGAGGCGGTGGGCTGGGTACTATTATCATAAGCGGACTCACTTTGAGAAACTCTGCTTTAGTTCTATCAGGAACGATTGTAATTAGTCTTTTAGCATTCATTGGAGAACAGTTCTTCCAGCTCCTTTACCCAAAAAATGAAGGTTAAGCTTTAAAAGGTTATAAAACTACAGCAAAATATCACAACGATTTTATTATTCATCTCTCAATCAGATGCCTGCATCTATATAGTGCTTACATAAAACTTTAAGTTGAGAAGCAAGTTTGTGTGCTATATGCTGTACATATGATTTAGGAGGCAGGAATGGATGATTCAAATAAATACGCTATCGCTATAATGGCAGCTTTGTTATTTATCGTAGCAGGCATTTTATTGTTTGTAAGTGGATATAAAATGTTGGAGCTTGAGAGTATTGGGAGAAGTTCTGTTTCTGAATTCTATTATAATGCAGATGGTATAGCAAATATAGGTTGGGGAATTTTCTGTTTTGCAATGGCTACCATCCTGATTCCAATCGCTAACCATAGTTTTGAGACAAGTCTGAATCTTGCAGAACAAAAAACAATTCTACTAGAAAAAATGAATCAATTGGAAAAACTATGTGCCCAACCAACAACGATTACTGAAGAAATAGATCTGGAGACTTTGCCGCTTTATAAAACATTCGATTTTACAAATGAATATATTGAAGAATGGCCTTTGGATGTAAATAAAATTCAGCTTTTT
>CAZGDR010000096.1:0-4462 GCA_964524755.1 uncultured Spirochaetaceae bacterium | reverse complement strand
ATTAAGATATAAAAAGTGTAAATATTTATTTATTTTTGATAATATTTTTATTATGTTATGCAGTATATGTTTGCATTTATTAGTTTATTTTAGCTTGTGACATTTACATCTCTTTAAAGGAGAATTGCTACCATTTCTTCTATTTTAGCCCTTTCATATAGGGCACTTATTGTTGGGAAAACAGTATCTTATGACAACACATTGACTACTAATTGAAATGCCCAGGTAAAACCCGGGCACTTCTTTTAACTCTTCACTTACCTCTTATACAATATAACTCGCTAACGTATCACTGTAGAGGGCTAGGATGTCGCCTAATTGCTTCGAAGGACGAATGGCACTCTCCTTACCAGCCATATGAACAATACCGGTAACCGGTTGATTCTCCCAGGTAGCACTATCATGAATACCGAGAGGAATATGGATCATGCCTAACGCTTGGGCATAGTGCACCAAATTATCTAAACAGAAAGAACCCTCAGTAATACTATAGGTACAACTTGTGAAGCAAGCAAAATACTTCCCCTTCATAGTCCCCTTCTCAACCATAGGAAATGTTCCATCCATAAAAGCCTTCATCTCAGCTGAAACATTACCAAATGTAGTAGGACACCCTAAGATTATCATCTTGCTCTTTAGCAGAGTCGGCTCCCCCACTACAGGCAGAGCCTGAATATCTTCATAATAATCATTTACTGTATCAGACTTGTTGGCCCAAATATGTAAATCTGAATCTTCTACCCGATACAACCTGGCGTCCACTTCTCTTTGATTCAAAAGTTCTTGCAAATATGTTGCGATAATATAACTATTTCCATTTACACTGTGTACAATTATAGAACATCTATTCATGGTACCTCCTCCTAAAAATTTAACATCGTCTCTACCTTTACTATACTATGGGCAACGCTCAACACCAAGCGGTAAATCGCCCTTCACGCTCTGAGAGAAATATTTTAGTATTATAGACATCACTTAAAAGCGACTCTTGTAAAACTTCTCTTTTAGGACCATCAGCTATGATTTCTCCCTCTTTCATGAGCACAACCCGCTTGATTTCATGAATAACCTCTGATAAATCATGGGTAACCAAAATTATTGTTCTCCCCTCGCTGGCAAACCTCTCTAAAGCCTTACGATAATCTCTTTTAGCTGGTAGGTCTAAGTTAGAAACAGCCTCATCGAGTAACATAACCTCTGGGTCATGCACGGTAGCTCTAGCTAACAATACCCGTCGGGCTTCACCCGAAGAGAGACTCCGCATAGGCTTCTCAGCCAGGTGGAGGACACCTTGCTCTTTTAATCTCTTATTAGCTTGATCGACCATCTCAGGGAGGACTTGATGGTGGAAATCTAACCCTATACTGCTAAAGAAACCGGAAAGGACGATATGACGGACAGTATAATTGGTCGTACACATAAACTGTAACGCTTGAGAGACGATCCCCATACGCTTACGTAACTCTAAGACCTTCCAGCGAGACTGCCCAAAAAGGATTCGCTTACTGTTTTCAGCCCATAGCGGATGCACCTCTTGGCTTATCACTTGAACTAAAGTCGATTTTCCCGCCCCATTAGGACCTATGATAGCAATGTGTTCACCTTTATTAATAGTGAGTGAAACATTGTTGAGAATCGGCTTCCCTGAACGCCTTACGGTTATGTTTTGCAAAGAGATAATGGGTTCAGTTGGCATAAAAAAACCTCCACCTACTTCAGCATATGAATAGTGGAGGTTTCTGGCAATAGCCATATTATGAATTAGGCTAACGCAGCACTTTCGTCTAAGGCCGCCATGTGAATTTCAATTCTCTTCTTAAGTGACGTCAAGTTCACCAATACTAAAGCTACAGCTAAATCTGTTTGCCCATTTTGTAAAGCTTCAGTGATGTACTGGTACTCACGCACCTTCTTCTCAAACTCCTCGAATGTAACAGCAGCATAAGAAAGGCTCTCATCTAATAGAGGTGAGAGATTTTCATAAATCGCATCTAGTATAATATTGTCATTAGAACGCACCAAGATACTATGAAAATCACTCTCATGCTTTCTAAACTCTTCAATCGCATGTAACCCATGGCGACGAATCCCTTCTAGAGACTTTTCCATCAACGTTGAACTGTTTTGTAACTCCCGCACAACTTCCTTGCGGCGCGGATTACGGGAAAAGTCACGAGCAGCTGACACTTCAACACTCGTACGAACCTGTACCAAATCTAACATAAGCTTGGCATCAGTCGAACCGCTACGCAGAATTGAGCTAGTTAAAGATTCTACAAATTGATCTAAATTATTACATTTAACGCATGCACGACGCCCCTGGCTGACTGAAAGTAGCCCCTTGGCCTCTAGTTGCTTAAAGGCTTCCCTAATCGAACGAGAGCTAGCTCCAAACTTCTCTGCCAGCTCTTGCTGTGAAGGTAGCAACTGCCCAGCAATTAACTGTTTAGTAAGAATAAGCTCTTCTAAATAATTCGCTATTCTTTCTGACTTCGTTCGGCCTGGGAGATTTTGTTGTGGAATTCTTTCTATAATATCCAATTTCTTTCATCTCCTCTTTTTGGCTCGCTTGTGACACACTCTAAATATGTGTTGACATAAGCAAACACCAATATCCATCAGTAGTGTACTACAAGAGGAAGATTTTGACAAGAGCCACTATTAAAAGATTATCTGGTGACATGAGTTGCGTAAACAGTATGTCACCAGTGAAGGTTTATTGTATAAGGTAAGGATTCTTACAACTTGGCTGCTTCTAATTTTCCCTTGATCGCAGTTAAGTGAACCAGAGCCAACGCAACAGCTAGATCTGTTTGCCCTTGCTCTAGAGCCTCCACCAAGTAGCGATGCTCACGAGTATTTTTCTCTAATTCACTGTACGTATTAGTAATTCGGTCCATACTGGTATAGAGAAGGGGCGAAAGATTTTCATAGATTGCCGTCAGAATCACGTTATCATTTGAATCAATCAACGCCTTGTGGAAATTAAAATCATGACTGTTCCACTGATTCAAGGCTTCCTGATCATTACCTGCTTCTAAACGGGGTAACAACTCCTCCATCTTAGTGGTGAGATTACTTAACGCACGCACCAAGATCCCACGCTGATCACTTCTTGAAAGTTCCCTTGTCGCTGATACCTCTACTGTAGTCCTTACCTGCATAAGGTCTAACAATAGCTTTCTATCTGTCGTATGATTGCTAATTAGGGTTGAAGATAACGAAGCTACAAACTCTTCCAAGTTATTAGATTTAACCACTGCCCGTTTCCCCTGACTCACTTCAAGTAGCCCTTTTGCTTCCAACTGCTTAAAAGCTTCCCGGACGGAACGCGAACTTGCGTTAAAGTTTTTAGCTAGCTCCTGTTGTGAGGGCAATGGCTGCCCAACTGCATACACTTTACTGAAAATCATATCTTCTATCTGTCGAGCAATCTGAGAAGATTTAGTCTCTGAACTAAATGATGTAATCATAACACTACCTACCTTTTTAGACCTCCCTATCATGCCATATTTCCAAGCAAAAGGATATATGCAAAGAAATTCTGTACCTTTATTCATGCAGGAGGTGCATCTGTTGACACAAGAACTCATCTTTGTTAAAACTTGGGATTGTTATATCTTAATTTGCTCTACTCATACTATACTTGAAAAACATATAAATTCCTAGAGAAGATAGGGTAATTCTATCTATTACCGTAAGTTTGATGTAAACCATAGAATAATAAATTATCAAAGATGAGGGAACTTTATCCTAATCAACTATTGACATAAGTGACCTCACTTGCTATATTTTTCCTATGAACAAGTCAAAAGGGCAATGCCACCGAATTTATTTTCCCAGAAAATCTTCCTTTATTTTGGTTCTCGTTTTCCTATTTGGCTTTATCTTCAAAGCATTTCCCCTCGCTGGACCCGTTGAACTGATACTCAACACTGCAGTTCCCTCCGTCAATGAATTCATCATCTTAGAAAACTCACCCGTAGCATTGACCCTCGGGACACCAAAATCGATTGGTTACACCTACCAAGGAAGTAGTCAAATCTATCTCACCATAACAAGCTCAAACCCTTCGCCCCAGAATCAAACGCGGATGAAACATACCGAACTTGCTTATTATATCCCCTACAACATGACCTTCGATTACGATGGTGCCGGCCCTCAAGGACAGACCACGGTTTACAGCGGTTTCAAGAAAATACTAGGTGGCTTTAATAGCGGCTACAATCTTGCGGGAACTTTTGTTTTAACTACCGCTGGAAGTGAAAATTATTTGGAAGGGGATTATGTGGACACTATCACCTTTACTTTCACAGCCAATTAAGAGCGGGAGAGCCGAGTTTTCAACCACTCAAACCACCGCTTTATCTTTCCTTGACCAAAGCGGTGTTGAAAATCCTTGGTAGCTTTCTTTATGGAAACTTCCTCTTCCCGACCATGCTTGAGATTATCCCAATGCCGC
>CAZGDR010000095.1:0-4570 GCA_964524755.1 uncultured Spirochaetaceae bacterium | reverse complement strand
TTAATTGTGTAAGATTAGTCTCGCGATTAAACATAAAAGGTGCCTGCTAAGCTTTAACGAACACATTGAGCCTCACTTGTAAAAAATGGATAAACAATCGCACAATTTATTGAAACTTATGAGAGTTTCAAGCGTATACCATAGAAGCACGTTAGCAGTGGAAGGTGAAATGGGGGAGAGTATCCGGCGGAGAGCCTGGGCAACAAACAGATTTACTAAACGTTCTCATGACGACGATGCCCAACTAGTGTACCGTACGTTGCATGAGGACAAAGAAGCCTTCGGTTTAATTGTCGAAGCGTATTCTCCAATTTTCTATACTCTCATTAAGCGGGTAACACCTAACAGATCCCCCGAAAGTATCGAGGACGATCTACAGGAAATATTTCTTCGTATCTATCGGGCCTTGCCTACATTTCGTGAAGGCAACTCCTTTTTTTCTTGGGCTTACACCATTGCTATGAACTGGGCTCGTTCACAACAAAGGAAGGCCCGGTCAGCAAAATCTGATTACAATATTCCCTATGATGAAGAAATTGCTGGCTTGCAGGGGAACCGTTATCGAGAAACACCCGAGGATACCGCAATCGCTGTTGAAGCTGAACAATTGTTGCTCCAAGCTCTGCAGGAACTGAAAAATTCCTATAGAGAAGTATTTATACTACGCATGGTGGAAGGGCTTTCTGTCTCAGATACTGCAAAAATACTAAAAATACCGGAAGGTACGGTAAAAACGTACTTGCATCGTGGACGTCAGAAATTACGCCATTGGCTGCTAAAACATCAGTGGGATTTAGATGATTAAACACAAAGATGAAACGGATTCAATAGAGAGGCGTATGTTATGGATAGGCTACAAAAGGAGTGTGTGAAATGAAATGTAGCGAATGCAATGCATATATCGACCAGTGGACTGAAAGAATACTGGCTACAGAGAATAGCGGTGAAAATTTTTCTGAAATTGACCAGTTGGTACTCGACCATGTTTCGCAGTGCCATGGTTGTGCATTACATCTAGCAGCTGCTCGTATGGTGACAGGAACTTCACAGCAAGAGAGAAAATCTAATCTTCCAAAGGGATTACAAGACAGGGTCGTCCAATCAGTACTCTCAGAAATACGAAAAGAAGAGATGGATACCCACATAAAAAAACAATCCCGTTGGCAAAAACACCTCCTAGTCGCTGCAGTATTAATGGCGATACTTATTCCGTTTTTTGGCGAGCGTAATCAGGACTTTATACCAATTAAGGAAGGCGCAACCGAATTGGCACAAGTGAAATTACAGCTCGACGCCCCCTATGCTGAAGTAGTGGTAGTTGTTGGAGATTGGAACAATTGGGACCCCCAATCCAGCCAACTGGCTAAAATTAATCAAGGGGGAGTTTGGAGCATCGAGATGGAACTGGAACGAGGCAAAGAGTATCGGTATCAGTTCATAATAGATGGCGAGCAATGGATACCCGATCCAAATGCCTACTTGCAGGTAGATGATGGATTCGGAGGCAAAAATTCTGTTCTAGAAATGTAGGAGGAGTAACAAATGAAACGATTATTAATGATTTTACTGATTCTTGGTGTAGTGCTGGCTGCGGTTCAAGCTGTAGAAACAGCTCAGCCAGAGGAAAATGAGTTTATTACTGAATTGACTTCCCAGCTACGTCAACGAGGATGGGACAAAGAAGATTTGGGATTATTAAGAGAACAGGCACGTCTCTTAGATTGGAAGCAGACCCGTATGGCCGACCCTGCTATGGTCGCCTATGCTCTCCATTATGGCACCTACAATGAGGGTGACCACTCACCACAAACGGCTAGATTACGGGCACAATTGGCTTTGCAGTTAGCGCTTGAAACTAGAGAACTTGAACAACTAGGATATGGCTTTCAAACCATAGCCCAGGGAGCAGCACGGGGCATACGGGATGTAACAGCACAGGTTCGTAACCAAAGCATGAAACAAGATAGAATCTCAATGGATCCAGCACTAGGTAACATGGTAAGAAATGCAGTACGTAGCGAAGTTTTACAGCAACAAAAAAATGTAAACCAGAATGCTTTTAAGGGCGGACAAGGGTTCAGAGTAAAGTCAGGACAGGCGATGAACGGCTCTGGTCACCGACCCGGAAGTCATGCTGGTGCCCGTAGATAGGAGTATTTTGTGGTGCATGGTAATAAAAAATGGATCATTCTCATTGGGATCTGGATTCTGGCAGGGAGCATGCTCTCTGCCGGGCCCTGGGCCCCGCAGGTCGATAAAAGTTTACGGTCCTCCCAGTTTGCTGAATCCGAAAAAAAACAATTACGAAGGGTATTTGAACATGCCGAACAAGAACAGATGCCGGTTGAAGTATTGATCCTCCGGCTTGAAGAAGGCTTAGCTAAACATGTACCAGCACAACTGCTATATAACGCCTTGATGCGTGAATTACACTCATATGAAGAAACGAGGCATCTCGTGTTGGATCAACTCAGCCAAGACGAAGCCGCTCTCTTGTTAACTAATGCCACCATCTGGTCCCGTACTGCAACATTGTATCAGCAAGGAGTTCCTGAAAAAGATCTCGTCGCATTGCTTCAAATGTTCAGCCGTCAAACGTCAAAAGAAAAATGGAATAATTATAGGTATGGCGGGGGATTGTTAATTGCTCTTCGGCAATGGGGATTGACTGACGATCTCAGCCTTTCGGTGCTTGAAGCACTCTCTAGATCGCCCATCTCGGGAGACGACTATCGAATAATTCTTGACATATTCAACACGGGATTCGCCAATCGTATTGCACCCAACGATATGGCACAACGAATAATTATATCTGCACCAAAAAGCCGTTCAATTACTATGCTTGAACGACTCGTGAGATAACAAGAGGAGACTGTTAATGCTACTGTTTAAGAAATGGCTTATTACACTTAGTATCGTTGCTTTTATAACTGTACAAGGTATTGGCGCACAATCATCAGCATTTCTCGGAGTGTTTGGAACCTATCCCTTTTCTCATGACTCAACAGAAACTACATCAGGAAAATTAGGAGCACGCGGAAACATCTCCTACCGGTCGCTGCTGGGATCACTGGGATATATTAATATGACCGCATATGGAGAAGCATCATACAATCCACTTGAATCCGAACTATCCGATTATAGCGCGGTCAATGTAGAGAGCATCTGGTATGTAAGTTCCAATGAGATAGAACTAGCACTCGGTGCAGAATTTTCATTCTTAGGTAATGATGACATCACATCCTATTGGTCTCCCGCTTGGGAATTGACTTATCGGATAAACCGTGGCCGCAGGTCTATAAGTCCCTTTGTTACATATACAGGTTATGCAACTTCAACCCAATTATTCAATGGCATACAACTAGGCATTGCACATGCACCTCAGGTGGAATTTGAATATTCTGTGGCTGCAGGAGGTGGGATTGATACATATCCCGACTCTGTGCAAACGGATGCGCTAGCCTCAATTATGGTTGAGATCAACGGCCTTTCAGGATACCTCCTGAGTTGGCAGGTACAAAGTATATCAACATACCGTAAATCTATGGAGACTAGCAGAGAAGGATTTTCTGGAACCATTTCGGCTCAAACCATAATTACTCCATCACAATTGTATCAGTTTCAAATCTCTTCAGCATGGCATTGGGAATATCTTACAGTTAGTGAACAATGGGCTTCAACATTAGAATTCTCTACCCGTGTAGATGCCGCCATCTCTGAACGAGTGTATGGGTATATCGCTCCTTCTGCGATGTTCAGCCAACTCCAAAATCCTACCGACCTTCTTTGGAACGTGTTCCTGACAGCTGGAGTGGACATCGGGTTGGGTTCCTGGTGACGCAAACTCATTAAATAAATCGTGATAAAACCTACTTTATTCACACCCAATATTACTTGATCCTCACCGTAAATATTTACGTTTGTTTTCTTATTCAACGTATTTAATTTACTCAATCACTGATTAATCTCTGTCATGTATTTTTTAATAACCGATCTCCAACTGCTCCACTGGGATGAATAATTGCAAATTGTTCCTTGGTATACCCAGTAAGTTGCATAACCGCTATTGAAATCGCATCGAAAAGAGCGATTACCGCTAACGTACTAGTGGTAGCCAACATATTAAAAGTATCAGCTTCTTTCTCAATAGCTACTTTGAGTAAGAGATCACTAGATTGACCTAATTCTGAATTAGGATTCTCTGTGATTGCTATAATCATTACGTCTTTAGCTTTCAGCGAAGGTATTACCTGCACAATTTCCTTGGTTCCTCCTCCCTTGGATATAAGAAAAACGATATCTCCTTTTTGGACAGAACCTAGCGCACCATGAACAGCATCAGCAGGGTTCAAGAAAAATGCGGGAATTTCGATGCAAGAAAGGCTATGCGCTAACTTACGAGCTGCAACTCCAGAGGTGCCAACACCACAAACTGCTACCCGTCCGGTATGGTTTGTTAGAAGTCTTACACAAGCATCAAAAGCATTACGATCACAATACTCTTCTAGCCGTTGCATCTCGTGTGCCGCGGTACGCCATACATGTGTAGCGATGTCTGAAGAATTAATAT
>CAZGDR010000094.1:0-4709 GCA_964524755.1 uncultured Spirochaetaceae bacterium | reverse complement strand
AACTACACTGATTTGTTCTCGTCTGCTATTTTCTGGAAAGTTATGGGTAATACAGTCGCGTTTTCTCTCATGACGGTTATCCCTAGCATGGTTTTGGGTCTTGCTCTAGCAACATTGGTCAACCGTAAGCGAAAAGGAGTGGGCTTTTTACGCACCGCCTTTTTCTACCCAGTCGTTATGCCCATGATCGCCATTGCCAGTATCTGGATGTTTATCTATATGGCAGACAGTGGTATGCTTGACCAATTTTTAATTAAATTGGGGATGAGATCAGCCAATGTACTCTCCTACAAAGAGACTGTAAAACCGGCCATGGCCTTCATGTATGTCTGGAAAGAAGCTGGATATCTCATGATCTTCTTCCTTTCAGGCCTCCAGAACATCTCCGGGGAGCTCTATGAAGCGGCCCGCATTGACGGTGCAACAGGTTTTACCGCTTTCAGAAAGATTACCCTACCCTTATTGGCCCCAACGATGTTATTCGTTTCTACGATTGCTTTAACCAATAGTGTAAAACTGGTTGACCATATAGTGATTATGACTGAAGGAGCACCTAATAATGCCAGCACCATGCTCCTCTTTTATATCTACCAACAGGGCTTCGCCTGGTTTGACCAAGCTAAGGCCTCTACCCTCACCGTCATTATGTTGGGGATCATGTTGCTAATAGCCATGGTCCAATTCACCAAGAGCGATCGTAAAATCCATTACAATTAGGAGGAGGCGGATGAAAATTTCACTTAAAAAAAATACTATAGCTTTTTATATCGGTGGAATGCTCCTCGCTTTTGCTTGGCTCATTCCCCTTATCTGGATGGTAGGAACAGCTTTTACTGAAGCTTCATTTAACATGTCAGTCTTTCCAAAGACTCGACCTACCATGGCTAATCTTACCTACGTGTGGAATGCAGTTCCCTTTGGGCGCTATTACCTCAACACCCTGATTGTAGTTGTTGTGACCTACTCAGTGCAGTTTATTACCGTTACCATGGCAGCTTATGCTCTGGCAGTCCTGAAATTTAAAGGAGAAAAGATAATTTTTGCCATTATCTTTATCCAAATAATTATACCCAATGATGTCTTAATTAGCCCTAACTACATGATGCTGGCAGATCTAGGCTTAACCGACACCAAGCTGGGTATTATGATCCCCTTCTTTGGCAGTGCTTTCGGCATCTTTTTGCTACGCCAGATGTTTAAAACAATCCCTTCAGCCCTCAGTGAAGCTGCCGTCATAGATGGTTGTAATCTCTTTCAAGTAATTACGAATGTCTATATCCCTAGTTCTAAAACAGCCTACATCTCCTTTGCACTAGTATCAGTGAGTTACCACTGGAATAACTTCCTCTGGCCCCTTATTGTGACTAACTCTCCCGAGAACCGAACCCTTACGGTAGGGTTGGCTTTGTTTGCAAAATCGAAGGAGGCGGTGATGCAATGGGCGAATGTTTGTGCGGCAACGTTTATTATTAGTGCACCATTAGTCATTCTCTTCTTTATCTTCCAAAAGAAGTTCATCAACAGTTTCGTCAGTTCAGGCATCAAATAGAGGTTAGCTACTATGGAACTTACATTTTTAGGAATTGGGGCGGCTTTCAATCCGGCCATGGATAACTCAAATGCATTTTTTTCCTACAAGAAGGAATTTTTCCTCCTTGACTGTGGTGAAACTACGTTTGGAAAAATCTATAACCTTAAAGAGTTTGTTGAGGCAGAGCAGATTTCAGTTATGGTAACCCACCTACACTGTGACCATGTGGGAAGCTTAGCTTCCCTCATCTCCTACTGTTATTATGTGCTAAACAAACCTGTTCTAGTGGTCCACCCTTTAGATACTATTGTAAAGCTTCTCAGTCTTATGGGGATTAAGAGAGAAAATTACACGTACAAAACATTGTATCCAAATACTAATGAGGTTTATTTTGAACCGATTGAGGTAGATCATGTCCCTGATATGCGCTGCTTCGGATATGTGGTACAAGCCGGCTCTTTAAGCTTTTACTATAGCGGAGATGCTATTTCTATCCCTCAATCAGTTCTTGAGCGATTCCGCTCAAAAGAAATTGAGCACATTTACCAAGATACAAGCCTTGAAAAAAGTAACCATCCCACCCATGGCTCTCTGGCAGACTTAGAGGGGATATTCTCTCTTGAAGAGCGCGCACGAGTGTTTTGCATGCACCTCGATAGTGACTTCCGCCCGTTACTTAAAGAGAAAGGATTTGGTTTAATCACCCTACTCTCCAGTGATCTCGTGGGCTAGAGCCTGATATTGTTTCTGGGCCTGCTCCAGAGCTTCTTCACACGAAAGGACCCCACTAAAAGCATTCTTGACCGCCATGCCTAAGATACTTAAAAAGCGCCGTTCGTCAAAATGGGGTTTTTGCTGAGTAGGGGTACGTTGGTAGTGGGAAAGAGAGAAAGAATCCTTAGCTAATTCAAGCCACGGATAGGTATTCACAATTTCATAATTTTCATACGACTTCTTGCAGGCTGGAACACTACCTAGTAGTGTCATAGCCGAAGAGAGGGGCTCACTGCACATCCAAGTAATGTAATCGAGAGCTTGTTCGGGGTACTTGCTATATTTGGTAACCCCTACACTGCCTCCCCCAATAATGGGATTGGCTCCTGGTACAACAGCATACCCAATTTTGTTTATAACCTTTGAATCCCTACTGATTAGGTCTGAAGCAAAGTTACTGTATAAGATGGTCATAGCAACATTGCCTTGAGCGAAGCTTTGGGCAGCATTGGTCCACCAGAGGCAGTATTGTTCAGGAGTATATTTCTTGACCGCTAAGAGGTCTTGGAGGGCAAGAAGCGCATCTTCACTGGAAAGGAGTATCGTTCCATCAGGCGCGAAAAGGGAGTCCGTACGGGCAAAGTATCGGGTCAGGTACTCAGTGGCAGCAACTCCAGTAGAGCCTAAGGTCAACGTTGTACCATAGGTTGTGGGAGATTGGGCATTAATCTTTTGTGAGAAGAACTGAGCAATCTGATTATATTCGGCAAAGTTCTTCGGAGGACGCAGGTTACTTTTATAGGTTTCATGATAGAGCCGTTTCAGGGCGGTGTTCTCAAATAAGTCTTTCCTGTAGAACAAGAGTTGGTTACTAGGCGTTATAGGGAGGGCGTAGAGTGTGTCGCCAACGTGCGAGTATTTATTACCGAATCCCTCAACGAACCGCTCGAGCAGTTGAGGCACTGATGGATCAATCTGCTCGAGTGGAACCAACAATTTCTGTGCAAACCACGATAACCAAGTTACATCCAGACGAACAATGTCGTACATGCTCGAGGCATCCATGGAGGTTAACACCTCATGGATTTCCTCATAGGAAAATACCGATATGTTTATCTCCGTGCCGGTTGTTTGGGTGTAAATCCTCGAGAGGCTTTGCATAGCTACAGCAGCAGGGGTATCAATGGTTAAGAGGTGGAGTTTTGGGGCATGCTTACGACCCTCTAGGATCTGGACTGTCTCCCAGCTCCTAAAGCCAGTATTTTCTAAAGTAACTTTTTTGGGTGGCAATTTTTGTTTGGTATTATTAGTTAGGGTCTCGGCAGCGATACGGCCAAGGAGGCTATAATTTAATTCATACTTGGTGTAATTGCTTTCGGGCATAGTGAAGAGGGGCGAGACCGTTAATATTGTGGTGTCAGTACCCTGGTAAAAGTTCTTCCAGACATCACGGATAGCTTGAGCAAAGCCATATGTAGAGAGGCAGATGCCATCCGGTATGGTTGTACCAAAGACTCGAAAGGCGCTCTTGTAGCGCCTAAACAAGTCAGTGTGGAGACGATCTACCCTGCACCCCTTATCTACATTCATAACAGCTTCAAAGGCTTCGATAAAATCGGCTTCATGAGAGAACTCGGGGTTATCGGTAACCAAAGCTACCGTCTTCATCTTCTTCTCTATAGCTAAATGAGCCAAAGCCTCACCACAGGCACGGTAATCAAAGCCAATGTAATGGCAGGCGAAATGGCGATCTCTCTCTACATACAAAACTTCTGTATCGGTGAAACCAATATCACCATAGGCGGTAGAGTTGGCAGGCAAGCAGGAGAAGGTAACTACTCCAGTAGCCATCGCGGAACGTATACGGGGGAGAATCTCTAACTCAGTTTCAGGGTTGTTGTTTGAAATAAAGAGGGAGACGGTATAGCCATGGTTTCTCGCGAAATTAGTAAAGGAGTCGTAAAAATCAACATACTGGCGAAATCTAAGGTTAGGAAGAATTAGAGCGAAGAGTTTACTTCTTCCTTTTCTAAGAACTCTGGCCCGTTCGTTGATAGTATAGCCAAGTTGGGCAGCTGCTTCTTCAACAAGTCTAATTTTTTCACTACTGACAATCCCCTTCCCATTAAGAACGTTTGAAACGGTGCCTTGTGATACCCCAGCTAGATGCGCTATATCTTTAATGGTCGCCATTACCTTCCTCCACCAGCTCCATAGTAGGGGAATAAAGGGGACAGAGCAACTGAATCTATTGTATAAATTAACACAAAGTACGTTTACGTCTTCCTGTAAACAAACCGGAGAGATTTATTGCTAGAAGAGGTTATTTTAAATCAACTGAGAAATAAAGCGTAGCCCTTGGCTATACTTCTCTTCAACTTCACCCCTCTTACACATAATCTCTAAATCATAGGAGCTTTGGTAGTGGTTTTGCTTAAGGGCAGCACATACAGCACTCCAATCA
>CAZGDR010000093.1:0-4719 GCA_964524755.1 uncultured Spirochaetaceae bacterium | reverse complement strand
ATATCGGGTGAAAGCATAACGGCTCCCCTCGAAATTGCATAAAGTGAGGCGATTAAATCATTAGGTTTTATATTTTTTAATATATAGCCATAGGCACCGTACTTCAGAGCTTCCTGTACATACATATCGTCTAAGAATGTGGTAAGCATCACGATTTTTAGGTCAGGGAACCTTTCAAGAAGAATTTTGGTTGTTTTGACTCCATCGAGTACAGGCATTCTCACATCCATGAGAATTAAATCAGGTTGTTCTTGTTCAACGAATTCGATAGCCTCTCTCCCATTTTCTACTAGACCGATCACTATTATATCATCGGTAATGGTTTCGAGCATGAGTTTTAGATTCTCTGAGAATAACCTCTGGTCATCCACTAGGAGCACTCGAATATCTTCTGCCATATTGTATAATCCTCTTGAGCAACAGCATATCAAAAGAACGGAAAATCTAGAAGAGCTCTCTGAAATATGACAATTGTAATAATAAATTATGACAATATTGGCTCTAATTGTGATTTGGAGAGGGGAGTAATCGTGTTACCATATTACTAGATTTTTAACCTATAGGAGGAAAGAAAGTGAAAAAGATTATAGTGATTACGTTACTAGTATGCCTTTCAACTTTTATTTTCAGCAGTGGTAAAGCTGAAGATTCAAAAGCGTCTGGCGTAACAGAGTTACAGTTATGGCACCGGTGGTCAGGAACTAACGAACAGGCTTTAAACAATGTTGTTGCAGCATTTATGGAGAAAAATCCTGAAATTAAAATTACGACAACATCAAAGCCAGGTGAGTACATGGAACTGCTACAGAAAATGATAGCGGACATGGCTGCAGGCAATAACCCGCCTGAATTATTTGTGGGTGGTTATAATTTGATGAATTATATCCATACAGAAATGCAACCTACCCTCATTGATACTATTGCCCCTAGCCAAAGTGCTTATCAAGAGCTTACGAATAATTTTATTCCCTCAATGATTAAACTCGGTGCTGTTGGTGATGACCAGATTGGAGTTCCTTTTGCTTTAAGCAATATCGTGATGTTCTATAATGAGGACATCTTTGCCGAAGCAGGCCTCACCTCTGCCGATGTACCAGAGACTTGGGACGAAGTTATTAGAGTCGGGAAAATCATTAAAGAAAAGACTGGAAAATATGCTGTAGGCATGCAGAAAGTTGATTCATGGCCTGATTTAGGGATCATCTATTCAAATGGTGGTGAATTATTATCGGCTGATGGAACTAAAGTTGCCTTTAACAATGATGAAGCTGTAGAAGCAATTAGCATGTGGCAGTCACTTCATCAACTAGGATTAGCTCCTGTAAATACAGACGCTGAATTAATGGCAAACTTTATTGCCGGCGATGTAGCAATGTATGTCTCTTCTTGTATGAAACTATCTTCAATTAGACAATCTGTGACCTACAACCTAGATGTCGCAGAATGCCCCTCCTTTGGAGCTAAGCCCAAAGCACTCCCTGCCGGCGGCGCAGCCATCATGTCTTTCACAAAAGATAAAGCTAAGTATGATGCGATTTGGAAATTCTTCAACTTTGCAGTTGGACAAGAAGCCATGGAATTGTTTACAAAAACTGGCTATCTATGTGTTAGTAAGGCAGAAGTCCCCATGGCTGAAGGTCAAGAAGCTGCATACAACCAACTTCAATACGCAGTACCTTGGACGAGCTGGCCGGGTGGCTCTGCAGGATTAGAAATTGATCGATTGTATATTAACAAACGACTTGAAATGATCCATGGCAACTTGGATGTAAAATCAACCTTAGATCAACTTGTAGTAGACTGTAATCGTCTACTCAGATAAACGACAAGTAGAAGGGTATACTACAGCGATACGCCGTGGTATACCCCCTAATTTTCAGGAGTTAAAGTATGAAAAATGCATACGCGAATATGTCTGAATATGCTATCTCGAGCTGGACGTTGGCGAAAAGAGATCTTCACTCAGCGCTCCAGTCAATAGCAACGGCTGGATTTTCAACAGTTGAATTATGGGCAGATACAATCCATTTTGATCCCAGAACGAATATATCAACCGCAGATGTTAAAAAATGGCTCAAGACTTTACATTTATCAGTACACTCAACACATGGTCCATTTAGAAATTTTTCATCAAACCTGCCTGTTAATGAATTTCGGGAATACCGGCAAAAACTTTGGCATAAAACTATTGAACAATGTGCTGAAGTGAATTCTCCTATTATGGTAGTCCATGGACTAGACCGTAAAGAGTACAATTTTACGAATGATGAGATAGATATTCTGGGAGAGAGTCTTGCTGATCTTTGTGAATATGGACGCAAACATGGGGTAATCATTGCCCTTGAAAATATTGAAAAGGGTAAAGATCCAGCCAATGAACTAGGTTCTAATTTAATGAATCATCGTAAGAATTTCTCTGGTATTGGATTACATTATTGTCTCGATATTGGACATGCTGTTCTTAATGGTGTAGATATTATTGATGAGATTAAAGTTGCTGGAAAAGAATTGGTCTCACTCCACGTACACAATAATAACGGGATTGATGATTCACATCTGCTCCCTTCAGAAGAGGGCGTCATTGATTGGAACCACGTGTATCATGAATTGCGGACAACTCACGGATATGAGGGACAGTTTGTTATGGAAGTATATGGCGGAGAAAATCCAGAAAACACTCTTGAATCGATCCGGAATCTATTTAATTAAAAAGGAAGCTTATTCATGCCACGCATAATTTCTAAAAGTAATCAGATACAACGTGCAAGAGAACGAAAGGTAACGCTCGTCTTTTTTCTCTATTTAGCCCCAGCCTTAATTCTCTATTTTCTCTTTAAGATATGGCCAATTCTCTACAGCTTCTATTTAAGTTTTTTTGATTGGAACTTTATTAAGACAATGAAATGGAATGGATTGAAGAATTATGCTGGAATGTTCCAAAGAGCTGAGTTTCAAGCAGCTCTTCGCAACACACTCTATTATATTCTTGGCTTTATCCCATTTTTTATTATGTTGCCTTTAGGCTTTTCTATTGCTTTGGTCAGTATTAAAAATGATAGAGCTCAAAATACGTACAAAGCATTTCTATTTGTGCCAGCAATATTAGCCCTATCTATCATTTGTTTTGTCTGGATGTGGATGTTTAATCCAAGCTTTGGTGCTCTTAATAGCATTTTAGCAGTCTTCAACATTGAGGGGTTTTCATGGCTTAGCGATCAAAGAACAGCCCTCTTTTCAGTTATCTTAGTGGCTGGATGGAAATTCTTGGGAGCAAATTTAATCTTGTTTTATGCAGGGCTTGTTTCTATATCACGCGAATATACGGAAGCCGCTACAATCGATGGAGCTACTGCTTGGCAGGTGTTCTGGAAGATCAAGTGGCCCTTACTTAGCCCTACCACATTATATATTGTAACTACCTCTGTTATTTTTGCAGCGGAAAGGGCATTTATACCAATCAATATTTTAACGCAGGGAGGGCCCGCTAACACCACCACGAACTTATCACACGTAATCTACCGGTTTGGGTTTGAATATTTCAATATTGGTTTAGCCAGTTCAGCCGCAATATTCACTTCACTCTTCTTTTTGTTGATTACTAGAATAACGATGCGAACATTGGGAGGGTATAGCTATTATGAAAATTAAGCGATTGAACAGAACTTCACCGTACATGCATATCATCATGATAATTTTGGTGGTTATTAATATTTTTCCCATCTTATGGATGTTCTCTTCGGCATTTAAACTTCCCACAGAATTATTTACTAGTGAATTGCGATTGATTCCCAAAAGTCCCACTTTGGAGAATTTCAGAATCGCTCTAGTCGAGTATCAATTTTCTCGTTGGTTTATCAATAGTGTCATCACTACACTGGGTATTGCTGTCGGCCAAATGGTGGTTGCTGTTCTAGCTGCCTATGCCATTGTGTTTTTTAAAACGCGGCATAATGAATGGATTTTCTATTTATTGATTGCCACTATGGTTGTTCCTTTTCAAGTAACCATGATTCCAAACTATATCTTGATTAGTAAGATGGGACTGTTAAACACTTTGGGTGGTGTAATTCTACCCAACTTAGTTGGAGCATCAACCTTCTTCTTTATAAGGCAGCACTTTAAAAGTGTTCCAGTTGTATTTTACGAAGCGGCCTCTATCGAAGGAGCTAAATCATTTTGGATTTTAGGTAAAGTCGTCGTCCCTTTATGTAAAGGAGCTATATCGGCCATGTCGATCCTCTGTGTTATCGACGGCTGGAACTTATATTTCTGGCCTCTCTTAATTTTATCGAAACCAGAGACTAGAACTTTGACCATAGGCCTCCAACAATTTCTTGATCATGAATCGGGGAGCAAGTGGGGACCTTTTATGGCCACTGCTACCTTAGCTTCACTACCCATCATCATTTTATATATCTTCATCCAGAAAAGTATTATTGAAGCATTTGTGAGTAGTGGGATCAAAGGATAAATTAGCCAATTTTATCTATGAGGTGGCATACCACAGTTATGCCACTAGGAGAGGTGATATGAACAGTGCCCAGAAGCAGAAAATCCTAGAAGACGCATTACGTTATGCATCGAGTACGAAAGTATTTCTTAGTGAAGCAGGTGCCATAGCAGCTTTGCCCAAAATTGTAACACATCTATTTCCCCAAGTACCGCTACTGCCAGTGGCGGATGAAAACACGTGGGAAGCTGCGGGCAAGCATACGGTAG
>CAZGDR010000092.1:0-4751 GCA_964524755.1 uncultured Spirochaetaceae bacterium | reverse complement strand
ATGCCAGAAGTCTCATTTGGGAAAGGGGGAAATAGGTTTGTAATAACGCAAAGGTTTTTAATTTTTTTCATTTTTCGCTTATAGAACTCCAATTTGATTCTACAAAAACATCCTCTTTGACCCCGAAGCTCCGATTATAATCGAAATCAAATATATTTCCCATGTTAGGTTTTGCAGCCCAAGGGCCTTTGAATACTTCTACTTCCTCCTTGTTAATCTCTGCAAAAATATTATTTCCTGTAAATGGATTAACTGGATCAATCGGCAAACCTTGTAAAGCTAATATCGGAGTATCAGCGTTGGTCATGAAACTATGATCAGTTTTTAAAGCCCCCTCTGCATTAAAATCCTTGAATAGCAGTAAAGGATGGTAATCTCCGTACGTCCTTGAATTTTCTGAAAACTCAGCAAATGCCGGTGTGTAAACATCTCGGCCATGATCGGCCACAATGATAATCCTCGTATTGTCGTACATTTCGTCGATTCTTAACTGTTCCAACCATTTTCCGATTTGCCGAAAGGAAGCCACATTCACATGATAGGTACCGACATCTCTCTCATGTATACCTTTGATTCCCTTAAAGGGATTATATACTTCTTCAACATAACTAGAGGGATTGAAATCAGGGTACTGCAGCGCCAACGGTTCATGCGTCGCTTCATTATCAATAAAGAAATAGGTGTTGCCAGTCCCATTATAACTGGTGATTTCATTCAAATAATAGAGTTGAGCGTAGGATGCCAAAAATTCATCGAAATTGCCCTTAATGTTCGCAGAAGACAAATAGTTACCTGAATCGTACATTAACTCACGGACGATAGGCCACATTGTTTTCATCATGGAGAAAACGGGTAACCTAGTCTTTAAAGTAAATTGAGGATCTTCCGATGGAGCAAAATCTTCTGAGTGATTTTGTTTATAACGGAGGGTATAGAGCCCGTGCAAATGTTTTGCATCAATCTTCGGATAGGAATTGAATGGACGGAAATCACCACTCCAAGCGTAGTTTGAGAAAGGGGGATCGGTTACCGTTGTAGCATAATTCGCCTCAGAAAAGATTCTAGGCAGCACCAACATCGCTTCATTATGTTTATCTACCAAACGTTCTTCAGCACGCTGATTTATTTTCCTTGGAGTATATTCATACCCTCCCATGAGAGCAGGAGCTCCAGTTAGCGTTCCACTTCCAAAGGATACTGTATTGGGGTAATACACAAAGCCCTCAAACTGTTTTTCTAATTCAGGGAATTCGCTTACTATCATAGGAAAGTAAGAATTAATAGCTCTATCCAGCATCAGAATAATTATATTTTTCCCATCACGCGATAAGGTAAGTACTGGCTCTAATTCCGTTACTTGTTTCTGTCCATAATCATCTTGAGCAATCAATGATGCAAAGACATTATAGTCCTTTTGAATGTTGACCATGCTCCATGAACTGGCAATAATTCCAGCGAATATGGCAATAGTACTCGCTGCGACCAAGAGTGAAGTTCTTTTTTTTGCTACAAATAATATTCCAACACCAGCTACGAGTAGCGTCCCCAAAAGTGATCCAAGTGCAACTATACGAGAGGGTTTGAGAAGCATGACATTTTCAAAAATGAGAAGTGGATTAATTACTCCATAATCGCTTTGAAAAATGAAGGCATTCATTAAAGCACTCACAGATAGCACAAACAGTGCTAGAGTAGCTCCTATTCTTATTTTTTTGGGAGAGAGAAGAAAAATACTCATAGGCCAAAGCAGAAAGATTCCGAAAAATATAGTTGCTGTATGCCAAACATAGACAAGAGGGTTCTGTGTTGCCCCTATAGTTGCGAACTCTTGGGTTGAGGATGCAATAAGGTTGGAAGGAACTAGTAAGCCGTGTAATACCCACAACAATATACAGGAAAGAATAAAGAGCTTTGTGTAGATTTTTGGAGAGTCAAGCAGAGTACTAAGATATGTAGCAAAGATCTTCTTGCTAACCCATACCCAGAGAGGAATCAAACATATAACAATTGAGGCAACTATGATAACCATAGACTTCGCAAAAGTGATGGAGGTGTTGTTTGAGATTATAAAGAGAGTACCGGCAATACTAGCAATAGCAGCCACTCCATAAAATGTCCACGCAGGATGTCTCAATTTATAAAATAGATTTTTCCCTAACGAGAATAAGTTATTTAAAATCCAATAGTACACAAGACCTGCCGGTGAATTATAAAGCAATACCAAAAACAGAACGGCCATGCCATATAATTGAAACTTGTCCCTGCGAGGAAACCCTTTAGTATAAATTATTCCGACTACTATGTTGATGAGAGTCATCAACAGAGGTAATGCATTAATGGCAATTCCACCAATAGTGAGCAGTCCGTCTGGTGCACCTAGGTTGTGGATAAAAAGAAATGAGACTCCATTCAAATCCTGTAAATGTGATAAGAAATTATATGCAGCGATGAAAAAAGGAATCTGAATAAGGAGACTGGCTGAGCTTCTCAACGCATAGAGAGGATGGTAGTTATTCTGCCGATAGAAAGTGGAGAGGAGCATATAGCGTTCATCGCCGGTAAAGGCTTCTTTAATGCGCGCGATCCCTGGAGCTAAACTAAGACGCAGCTCTCTTTCTTTTTTTTGTAATTTTTCAGCAATATTATAAAGAGGGAGAGCAATAATATTGACTGCTAAGCTCACTCCCGCAATCGCGATCCCTTCGTTGGAGAGAGCTTTATAAAAGAAGACATACACCAGTTCGACCAAGAATTCGATTGGATAGATGATAATATTATATAGAAAAGCTCCCATAATAAGTGTTTATTCTCCTGTTAGTATCGATTATTACTTTACTAAAAATAGCACACTAGGAGGTACTATGCCAGCAGTTTTCCCTCTATAGAAGATATCGAGATGTGAGGTGAAAAAAAACATCGCCTATGGTAAGATGAAACCATCCTGAAGATAAACGAGTACTAATAGATGAAATCCGTTTTATGTTTGATGAAATACTATCTGGACCCCCATGAAAGCCCTCCTTTTCCTAAGTTTGACTACCAGATGCAAGCTTTAAAAAATTTGGGCTACTCAGTATATTTTCTTGGCATCAGAAAAGGTAAAGTTCTGCTATGCCACAATGATACTGAGACAGCAGTAGCAAATATTCCATTATACAGAATCCCTGGTATTGGTCGCTTGTTTGTCTTCAATGCTTTGTATCGTGCCACGAAACGATTAAAACACCACGCTCCCCCATTCTCTCTAGCTTACATTAGATTCATGCCGGCCATTCCTCCAATGAAAAGCGCATTGCAAACTTTAAAGCAGGGAGGTTGTAAGCTAGTTATGGAAATTCCTACGTATCCGCAAGAACACGAAGAAGATACAGAAAAACGTCTACACCGTAGAATCTTTTTCAAACTAAGTAAAACTTATGAAAAATCTGTTTCAAAAGAACTTGATCTCTATACGCTCATTGGTAAGCTTACAGCTAATTCATATAGAAATATTCCAGCTATCAATATCACCAACGGTATTTCTTTAGATAGCATTCAGCTCAGAGATTTTCAAAAATTAGATAATGATATCCACATGCTCGCTGTTGCCAATATACAAGTAATGAATGGTTTTGATCGAGTTATTGAGGGAATATCTGAGTATTATGAAACCAAAGAGAAGTCTCACCCTATCATTCATTTCCATATCGTTGGGCCAGATCGCGATGGGACCAAAGGAAAATTAGAACAGCTTGTCGCAGAGAAAAAAATGGAAGAGTATATCCATTTTGAAGGCCCAGCTTTTGGGGCTGAACTGGAAAAGTATTTTTCATTCGCAGACATTGCAGTTGGTTCTATGGGATTACACAGAATTGGCCACACTGGAATCGCTACTCTCAAGGCTAGAGAGTATCTTGCCCATGGTATTCCCTCCATTTCCTCTGGCGAAGATCCTGTTATCCCCCAAAACAAAGACTGGTGTTTAGCCTTCCCCCAAGATGAGAGCCCGATTAACATGTATCAAGTACTTGATTACATAAAACGGGTATCTAAGAAAACTAATATGGGAGAGGAAATGAGGTTGTTCGCTCGCCAATATCTAAGTTGGGAAGAACAATTCAGAAAAGTCTTTATAGAGCTTGGAGAAAAAATCCCAAGCGAATAGACCAAAATAAGAAACTGACAACGAGACCTCCTCCGATTATCACTACCGGACATGCATTTAACAGTGTTAATACTATTACCAATAGTAGGACATCCTTCGTCTGGTAGCGCAATTCTTGTTATCCATAAAGGTGCTGCTTTCCCTGAACAATTTAGGGGGTACTGTTTTCCCTGAACAATTACACAACAAGTCTAAACGACTATGCTTTTCACCAGTTCCGTGGTAGAATCGAGCGTGTCTTTCGGTCACACCCCTTGGGGTTTTTTTTGTTTTTTCCAGTTTGTGGAAGTTTTCCATAGAAGATGATTTTCATACGAATTCCAGTGATATGTTCAGGAATACAATTGATCAGCGAAAGAGATTGATCATACGGTAATTAAAGAAGATTCTAAAAAGAACTTGAATGAGATTACCCACGGTATGGAAAAACATAGATTCACAGTAATATAGTGCGACTGATGGAGGTTTAGATGCAAGCAATAATTCTGGCCGCAGGTATGGGTAAACGATTAAAGAATCTGACGGCTGATGTCACTAAATGCATGGTCAAGGTTAACGGAGTTACTCTCATTGAAAGAGCTTTGACAAATTTGGAAAAGGCCCCAAT
>CAZGDR010000091.1:0-4777 GCA_964524755.1 uncultured Spirochaetaceae bacterium | reverse complement strand
TGAAGTGCGAGGGTTGCAAGGTACGAGTACCGTTAGTGAAGCTGGGACAAGAGATGTACAACAGCTGTCTCAATATATCGTAGATCACAAAATTAAAGCAATTTTTATTGAATCTTCGGTTCCAAGGAAGACTATTCAATCATTACAGGAAGCTACTAGAGCAAAAGGTTTTGACGTCCAGATTGGAGGAGAACTATTCTCTGATGCCATGGGCGATACTGGAACTAAAGAAGGAACCTATGTAGGTATGGTAGAACACAATATTAATATTATTGTCTCAGCTCTAAAACTATAGGGGGAACAAAGAAAATGGAACATACAAACAACAATATAGCGATTGAAGTAGAAGACCTCACAGTAGCCTATCACCACACACCAGTGTTGTGGGATATTGATACACAGGTGGAGAAAGGGGTTATTAGTGCCATTATTGGACCCAATGGAGCTGGAAAATCGACATTACTGAAAGCGATGCTCAGCCTCATTCCCATCTCCTCGGGAACCATTTCATTTTTCGGTAGCCCGTTGAAGAAAATGAGACGCCATGTAGCCTACGTTCCTCAACGGAGTGAAGTCGACTGGGACTTCCCTACTACGGTAGTCGACGTGGTGACCATGGGCTCATATGGTGCATTAGGGTGGATTACTCCCCCAGGCAAAAAAGAGCGTAAACTGGCCATGGAGGCTTTAGAAAAGGTAGGCATGGAAGAGTTTGCTAACCGCCAGATACGAGAACTCTCTGGCGGTCAACAACAAAGGACTTTTATTGCTCGAGCTCTTGTTCAAGATGCTTCAATCTACCTTATGGATGAACCCTTTGCAGGAGTCGATGCTGCCACAGAGCAATCTATTATTGAAGTCTTACGCGAACTCCGCGCACAGGGGAAAACTCTCGTTATTGTCCACCATGATCTACTCACTGTACGTGAGTATTTTGACCATGTTATTCTCCTTAATGTCCACACTATTGCTACGGGACCGGTGGAAACTACATTCACTACAGAAAATCTTCAAAAAACATATAAGGGTAAATTCAATGCCCTGAAAGGAGGTATTGATGAGCTTACTTTATGATATGATTTTTGATTACACATTACGTAATGTTGCTCTCGGTACCTTTTTATTAGGACTAGGTTCAGGCGCAGTAGGTTCTTTCATGACCCTCCGCGGCGAAAGCCTATTAGGTGATGCCATCGCCCATGCCACACTCCCAGGTGTAGCTCTAGCCTACATGCTAACAAACACCAAAGACCCGTTGGTCCTCCTCATCGGAGCAGCGATTGCAGGAGTTTTAGGCATTGGAGCCATTACCGCCATAACCCGCACCACAAAAATTGATAATGATGGGGCTAACGGGATTATCTTGAGTATTTTCTTTGGGTTTGGGTTGCTCTTACTCACCTATATTCAAAAACTCCCCCAATCTTCTCAAGCCGGTCTTGATCGCTTTATCTTTGGCCAAGCTGCGACGATTATTGCCAAAGATGTTGTTATCATTGCTATTGTTCAAGTCTTCGTGCTGGTAGTAGTAACGCTCTTTTTCAAAGAGTTCAAGAGTTCAACGTTTGACCCTCAAAGTACCACGGTCATGGGGTTTAATCAAAAAATTATTGATGCCATTTTTGCCACCCTCTTGGTAGCTGTCATCGTTGTAGGGCTGCAAACGGTGGGTGTTATTTTGATAAGCGCCCTCCTCATCACCCCTGCTGCCGCCGCTCGGCAGTGGACCCACTCGTTAAAGATTATGGTAATTACTTCATCACTCTTTAGTGCTTTTTCAGGAATGATAGGGAGCTTACTAAGTGCCTCGAGGAATAATTTACCGACAGGACCCATGATTGTTTTAGTTTTAACAGCATTCTTAATTTTCTCATTCTTGTTTGGCGCTAAAAGAGGTATTGTACTTAGAAAAATTGCCCTTATTAAACGAGAGCGTTCTTTCGACCATAATAGGATTATGCTGGCTCTCGATAATTTAGCCCAATCACATGATGACACCAGCTTAGCCCACTCCAGTAAAACGATTGGCTTGATGGTACAACAAACACACGGCATGCACAGAATGTTAAAACAATTAGCTCAAAAAGGGCTTCTCATCCAATCCGAAGAGGCCTCGTATGCTCTTAGCAAACAAGGCAAGCTCTATGTGAGAAATCTTAAAAATGAGGGAGGGCTCTATGCAGGGTGAAATAATCATTATTGCTATACTCGCCTCTCTGGCATGCGTAATCCCTGGAGTCTTCCTCCTTCTTCGAAAAATGGCCCTCATTAGTGATGCTATCAGTCACTCTATCCTTCCTGGTATTGTAATTGGGTATCTGATTAAGCAATCCTTAAACACCCCCTATCCCATTATCGGAGCGGTGGTGTTTGCCATGATTATGGTAGTGACGAGCGAAGCTCTTCACCGCTCAAACCTTGTTAAACCTGACACTGCTATTGCCGTGGTCTTCCCACCCCTCTTTTCATTGGGAGTGCTATTAGTCACCTTGTTAGCGGGAAACGTCCACCTCGACACCGATGCAGTGCTGTTAGGAGAGCTTGCTTTTGCCCCCCTCGATAGGATGATGGTTGCAGGCTATTCAGTTCCAAAGAGTTTAGTCAAAATGCTCCTTATCGTTATTTTCAACGGGGGTATTATAATTCTTCTTTTCAAGGAATTGAAAGTCTCTACATTCGACCCTATTTTGTCTAAATCTTTGGGATTCTCTCCCAGTTTCCTTCATTACCTACTCATGCTAATGACCAGTATAACCGCAGTAGGAGCCTTTGATTCAGTTGGTGCCGTACTAGTTCTAGCCTTTATGATAACCCCAGCGGCGACAGCGTTGCTGCTAACGAACTCTCTGTTTGTTATGGTTTTCATCTCTTTTGGTCTCGCTATCGCCAGTAGTATTCTAGGAGTACTTCTCGCCCTCCAACTCGATGCTGGAATCAGTGGAGCCATTTCAACGGTAATGGGTGGTTTCTTCATTCTGGCCTACTTCTTCTCTCCCCTCAATGGAATGGTGACAAAATTAAAGCATAAGATGAATATTAAACATGAGTATGCCCTTAGCATTATCCTCTACCACCTTTCAAACCACTGTGATGCCCATAATATGGAGACAGAGTGTTCCTACTCACATTTGAAAGAGCAGTTTAGTTATTCAGAACGTTACTTGAAAAAAATTGTGCATAAAGCTGTAGAAGCAGGGCTTATAAAGCAGAAAAATAGAGTCTTCCATATAACAGAGAGAGGTAGGAACGATGCACGCTTACATATTTCTCATTAGGGGGTAAAATCTATGGGGAAAAAAGGGTCAATACTTTCAGATTATACAATAGAGAATTACCTCAAAGCGATTGTAAAAGATTTAGCGGTACCTAATAAAACAAAAATTACCACCGGTGAGCTAGCTGCCTTGTTATCTGTTACATCAGGTACTGCCACAACCATGATTAAAAAGCTGGAGAAAGAGGGGTATGTTACCTATGTTTCTCACCATGGGTGTTCATTAACACCCAAAGGTGCTGAATATGGTTTAAGAATCCTACGACGCCACCGCCTGCTTGAGACCTTCCTGGTCAAGGTACTCAATCTTGATTGGACAAGAGCCCATGAAGAGGCGGAAAGGCTTGAGCATTCGGCTTCGGACTGGCTCATGGACCAAATTGCACTCTTTTTAGAACATCCAGCCAAGGATCCAAGTGGAAATATTATTCCATCGAAAGAGCAAACCTCTTATCTGCTCGAGGGGACATCACTGCTTGAGGCCCCTCTGCATGAAGAGATAGTTATTTCTCGGGTAAGCAGTGATGATAAGATGGTTAACTTCTTCCAACAAGAACACCTCGTCCCAGGTGTTGCTCTGACTATCTTAGAAAAAGATGAGAACACCGGGTTAGTCGCAATTAAAGTTGGCCAAGAGAAGAAGACTATCTCTCTCTTAGCCCTGAAACACCTCTTTTATTGACTAAAGTAGGGTCCATTATATGGACCACAGTTTTTCTTAAACCTTTACAACAGACCTGCGATAATTTAACCTTCCTCCATCGGCAATGATATCTTGACCACATACATAAGAGGAGAGGTCAGAGGCAAGGAACAGGGCAATCTTGGCCATATCGGATGGTGTTCCAATGCGTCCCATGGGGATTTGAGCATCTAAACTGGCATTCGTTTCTTCAGTATCGGGGTATTTTCTCCGTAACAGTGGTGTATCAACTAATCCGGGACTAATCATGTTAGCTCGTATGCCTTGGCCAAGTAGATCATAATTTACACGAGCCATCATTCCCTGCAAAGCAGCTTTACTCGTGGGATAGGGAATTGCTGTTCCTCCTCCTGTAATGGAAGCCACTGAGGAGACAAAGACGACACTACCTTGTTGCTGCTTAATCATAACAGGAAGAATATACTTGAGCATATAGAAAACTCCATGCACGTTCGTATCCATAAGTTTATGCCAATTTTCTATGGTTGTATCGACGATAGAAGAGCCTTCAACTTCGGTTCCAGCATTCAAGATTAAGGCGTCCACACGCCCAAAGGTTTCTATGATGGCAGCACATGTTTTCTTTACCATCTCTACCCTAGTAACATCACACTGGTAGAATTTGCAGGCCTCACGTGTTGTATTAAATGTATCTTGAACTTTTTTCCCAGTTTCAGTATCTCTACCAAGCATTGCTACTTGTCCACCATGTTCAATAAAGGCTTTGGTTATACCGAACCCAATTCCTTTAGTTCCACCGGTAACCACAATAATTTTTCCTGTAAAATCTAAACTTTTAG
>CAZGDR010000090.1:0-4931 GCA_964524755.1 uncultured Spirochaetaceae bacterium | reverse complement strand
GATTCTTGAATCCTCTGCATGGCATCGAGTAACTCAGCCACCAAATATTCGGTTACTGTCACTTTATGAGCGGAACTGACTCGTTTGAGATCCTCAATCTTGATACGCGCTGAAATTAATTGGACTTTATCGGTTAGCTCTCCATCTGCAGGCATATGGTAAGCCGAAGATTCAATCCCAAAAACTGACTTTAAGGGAGTATAAAACCGTTCAAAAGAGTCTTCCATCTCTTCCTTTTCCATTTTTGAAGAGGGAAGAAATACTTGTGAATCTGGTCCGACTTCTCTGCCTGAAAGACGTAAATACTCAGCAACGAGAGACTTGAGAAACACTAAAGCTCCGGTCCCATCTGTTAAGGCATGGAAAAACTCGACAGCAATGCGCTGTTTTGTATAACGAATTTTAAATAGATACCCATTAGCACTCTTTTTCCAATGGATATATGCACAGGGATAAGATTCTTCAGGGTAAACCTCTAAAGGTTTCCGATTTGGCAAAAAGTAGTACCAATAAAACCCTTGGTGCAAAGATACTGCGAAGTAGGGAAAGCGTTCCAACACATTTTCAGCTGCTGTTAAAAGCCGCGCCGGGACCACCTCAACTGAGAGATCCATAGAAAGCCGAAAGGTATGGGTATTGTAACGCGCTACTGTTGGTGGATAAATAACCGCCGAATTATCTAGGGGTAACAACTCTCCGCTATATTGGTTTGTCCTCATGCCTCTATTCTAATTGAATTACCAACCGAGAGCAACAACTGACTACTATGGATCAACCCCTCTTTTGGGGTGTCCTTTTATAAAAAGGAGTCTTAACTAACTTAGCTCGTTTACGTTTACCGTGAATTTCTAACTCCACTATATCGCCGAACACAAGACCCACATGACGAGAAATTAAAACATACCCACAAAAAATCCCCAACGTAGGACTCTTGGTCCCACTGGTAACGAATCCAATGTTCTCATCACCTAAAAATACTGGTTGTCCGTGTCTTGGCACCGAAGCATCTACCATTTCAATCCCTCTGAGAGAGCGAGGAATCCCCTGTTCACGTTGCTCCGTTAAGGCCTCTTTACCACAGAAGTCAGCTTTATCTAGTTTAACAAAGACCCCTAAATTAGCCTCTAAAGGGGTGATCTCATCTGAAATCTCATGTCCATACAAAGGAAGCTTAGCTTCAAGACGAAGAGTGTCACGGGCTCCTAGGCCACAGGGGATTAACCCATCCTCTTCTCCTGCAGCTAAGAGGGCACGCCAAAGGGTGACAACGTGCTCATTATCACAATAGATTTCAAACCCATCTTCACCGGTATAACCATTGCGCGAGACAAGGCAACGAATACCAGCCACATGAGCGTCGGGAAGAAATCTGAAAAAGGAGAGTTCAGCAGCTTCAGGACACAACCGACTAAGGATGGTTTCAGAGAGAGGCCCCTGCAACGCCAACAGTGAAGTATGAGACGAGAAATCAGTAATGGTAACTACAGAAGAAAAGGTTTCGGCTTTTGGATTATCTTGAGTAATCCAGGCCAAATCCTTGGCGGTATTAGAGGCATTCATAACTATCCAATACTCTTCACTGTCGAGACGATAAATAATTAAATCATCCACGACGGTCCCATTGGGGTAACACATAAACGTGTAGATCATTTGTCCATCTTCCATGGAAGCGACTGAGTTGGTAACAAGATAATCGAGATATTCGGTCGCAGAGGGTCCTGAAATCATACACTCCCCCATATGGGAGATATCAAAAAGACCCGCTTTTTCGCGCACACTGTGGTGTTCAGCTATAATGCCAGTACTATACTGGACAGGAAGTTTCCACCCTCCGAAATCGACCATTCGCACACCTTTGTAAGCAGCATATTCATCATGTAATGGGGTCTGGCGCATCAAAGGTCCTCCTTAAGCTATTATTTTACTAAAGCGATAAGTTCTATTTCAATGAGTACATCTTTGGGTAAACGGGCAACCTGAATCGCTGAGCGGGCAGGAAGAATTGAAGTGGTAGAGAAATATGAGGCATAGATTTTATTAACTGTAGCAAAATCATCCATATCCTTTAAGAATACCGTTGCTTTAACTACCTCGTTAAGTGAGGTTCCAGCAGCTTCTAAAATCGCACTCAGGTTTTTAAACACCTGATGGGCTTGGGCTTCAATACCCCCTGAAACTATAGCCCCTGAATCTGGGTAGACAGGCATTTGACCTGAGGTATAGACAACATCACCCACACGAACAGCTTGTGAGTAAGGTCCAATTGCCTTTGGGGCAAGGTTGGTAGATATTTGTTCTTTTTTCATGATAACTCCTTAGGAACTTGTTCGCCCGATTATAATCCTTATTATAAGTGTTTGCAAATAACAAAGGGTATGAGAATGCAATTATTAGGGGCAATCTAGAAGCAAGAATAGCTTTGATACAATTATGGGGAGGGGGATCGTCATGTAAAATGGACCGGAGGTCTCTCAATCAAACTCATAAAAAGCGCTAACAATCTATACGCGTGCTATAACTACTACACCGACACTCCTCTAAGGAGTAGATTAGCCCATAATCTCCTGGACGACTTTAAGTAATTGCTTAGTTTTCATCTTATCTTCGTCTCCTTGGGGGTGGTATCCAAGCACGCTACAACCAACAATTTCGAATTGTTCGCCTAATTGCTGAATTGTATCTAGCAAATTATTAAAGCGGAAACCACCAGGAGCAGGATAAGAGACGGCATCAAAGTCCATCGGATCAATTACATTCAAATCGATATGTACATAGAGCTTTTGACGGCCGGTCCTTTCAATAACAGACTGTAACATCTCACCACAGTCATGACAGACCGGCACAATGGGCATCTGGTTGTCAACAATAAACTGTCGTTCAGCATGTTCAATATCGCGTTGACCACTATAGATGAACTGCTCCACATCTAAGGTGGAGGGTAAGAGTTCTAGCAAACCTGGAGCTCCTTCACCTAAGAGTAGGCGCACCGACATACCGTGGAAGCGATGAGTTAAAGAGGTTTCGGGAGTATGTAAATCGGCATGGGCTCCTAACCACAAAACTGTCAAGTTACCCGTATAAAATTTATTCAAAAAACTAATAGGGACAAGATCGCTTCCGCAATCTCCTCCCAAAGTTACTATACGGTGGGGATTATGCTCATTAAGTATAGTTGCAACCTGTTGTACATGATCTATAATCTCGTATGCATACCAAATGTTTTCTTCTCGCTTGGGGACGGACTGCTCATGGACATATACTTCAGCCCCAATGCGGTCCTTGCCCCACATGTTAGACATTGACTGAGCACCATGAAAAGGACCGGTTCCTACACCGCACCCCTGCCATTGGGGGACTACTAGGGTGAACACTTCTGGCATGACAACACCTCCCGTTGACTTACACCCTATTCTACTCGCTTTATGGCCTAAGTGCAAACTTAAAGGACGACCACATTATGTAGTCGTCCATCCTGAGGCGTAAGCTAAGAAAATGTTATTTTACAAGAAGCTTTTGTGTTTCATAGGCTTCCAGTGGGTAGTGTTCTAGAACATAATCCATGTCCTTGTCTCCCCGTCCTGAAAGATTGACTAAGATAGTTTCATCTTCTTTCATCGTCGCAGCCATCGTTATAGCATATCCGAGAGCATGAGCACTCTCAAGAGCTGGAATAATACCTTCAAGCCGGCTCAGGTTATAGAAGGCAACGAGCGCATCACGGTCGGTTGCTACAACATATTTCACTCGTTCAATATCATGCAAGTGACAATGTTGGGGTCCTATACCAGGGTAGTCGAGTCCGCTAGCAATTGAGTAAACTGGAAGCGCCTCTCCCTCTTCATCCTGTAACAAGTAACATGAAAACCCATGGAGAATACCAGGCTTCCCATAGGTCATGGTTGCTGCATTATCACCACTGGCGGGTCCACGCCCACCTGGTTCCACTCCATAGATCTGAACCTCTTCATCATCAAGGAAGCCACTAAAGATACCCATAGCGTTAGATCCTCCCCCGACACAGGCCAGAATATGTTGTGGCAAGGCACCAGTTAGCGCAAGAAATTGTTCACGCGCTTCTCTTCCAACAACACTTTGAAAATCACGTACCATCATGGGAAATGGGTGTGGTCCTACGACAGACCCAATTGCATACATCGTAGTAACAGGATCGTCCATGTAGGCCTCAAAGGCTGCATCAACGGCATCTTTTAGCGTTCGTGTACCACGACTTACTGGGAAAACCGTAGCTCCAAGAACTTCCATTCGGTGTACATTAGGCGCTTGCTTTTTCACATCCACCTCTCCCATGTAGATGTCACACTCAAGCCCTAGCAGGGCTGCCGCGGTGGCTAAAGCAACTCCATGTTGTCCTGCGCCAGTTTCAGCTATTACTTTGGTTTTACCCATACGTTTAGCTAAGAGGACCTCTCCTAGGCAGTGGTTGATCTTGTGGGATCCGGTATGGTTTAGATCTTCTCGTTTTAAATATATTTTAGCTCCACCAATTGTCTCTGATAGCCGTTTCGCATAATAAACCGGTGAAGGTCGCCCAGTATACGTCTGCTGCAACATAGTTAACTCTTCTATAAAAGTTGGATCTTTTATAATTTCTTTATACGATTGAGTAATTTCTTTCATTACTTCAATTAGATTAGGTGGGAGATAAGCTCCTCCATAGGCTCCAAAAAAGCCTTTTTCATCTGGTTGTTGTGTATTTAATGTTTTTGTTTCAATTTTATTGGCCATAATCATGCTCCTTCAATATAATTTTAATTTGCGAACCCGGGTCTTTCAGTATTTTAGAACCTCGGGTTATTTTGCAAAGACTGATGCCAAGATCACTAGCAATCTCTCGCTGTGTTTTGCCTTCATGTAGCTCTTTCATCAGTCGCCACCGGAGCGCGAAATCATATTTCTCCCGCTGGGTAAAT
>CAZGDR010000089.1:0-4961 GCA_964524755.1 uncultured Spirochaetaceae bacterium | reverse complement strand
CTCTACGTATATGTAAACCCTACATTTGAAGAAAAATTAGCTCTTGAAAGGAAAGACTGGAAATTCCCTTTCTCAGTCACCCCTTACTACCTTAGCCTTATTAATCTGAACGATCCGCATGACCCATTACGAAAAACTATTATTCCTCAGATTGCAGAAAATCTCGAGGGCCCGGGAGAAGCTGGCGATCCGTTAGGAGAAGAACACACCAGTCCTGTAGCAAGATTGGTACATCGATACCCTGATCGTGTTCTCTTCCTCGTTACCAACTTCTGCTCAGTTTATTGTCGCTATTGTACTCGTTCCCGTTTAGTGGGAGGTCATACTGATACTTCTGAAATACACTGGGAAGAGGCGTTGGATTACATTGCATCTCATAGTGAAATTCGTGATGTCATCATTTCTGGTGGTGATCCTCTGACCCTTTCTGATGAACGGTTAGGGTATCTGCTAGCCCGTTTAAAGAAAATTTCACATGTACAGATGGTTCGCATAGGAACCAAGGTTCCTTTTGTATTGCCCCAGCGTATAACAGCATCGCTAATAAAAGTGCTTAAAACCTATCGTCCCCTTTATATCAACATCCATGCTACCCATCCGAGCGAATTCAGTGAAGCCTCTCGTCAGGCTTGTAATCGTTTGGCTGATGCAGGAATCGTGTTAGGTAGCCAAACAGTTTTACTTAAAGGTGTCAACGATTCTGTGGAAACAATGACTGATTTGTTTCATAAGCTACTCACTGTACGAGTACGACCATATTATTTATTTCAATGTGATCCTATCCTCGGTTCAGCCCATTTTAGAACGACGATTGAAGAGGGCAAGGAAATCATGCGAGGAATTCGCGGATTTACCAGTGGATTCGCAGTTCCGGCTTATGTCGTCGATACCCCGAAAGGAGGAGGCAAAGTTCCTATTCTTCCTGAATATGAAGTATCGCATGATGAAAAAGGATTCTGTTTGCGCAATTATGAGGGTAAACTTTTTACCTACCCCGATGTGAGGCACTCCTGATATGCGTGTGGGTTTAACATTTGATCTTAAACAACGTTACCTTGATGAGGGCTATAGCCCTCATGAGGTGGCAGAATTAGATAGCTATGAAACGATTGAGGCCATTGATTCAACGTTGCAGACTTTGGGTTACACGGTTGAACGTATTGGGAATATTAAAGATTTAGTGATAGCTCTTGGGCAAAGTCGCACGTGGGATGTGGTATTCAATATTGCCGAGGGGTTGCATGGTCTCTGCCGGGAATCACAAATTCCAGCCCTTTTAGATGCCTATCGGATACCTTATGTTTTTTCCGATGCCTTAACGCTTGGAGTTACCTTGCACAAAGGACTTGCCAAAGCCGTAGTACGAGAGTCCCAGGTGCCAACAGCTGATTATAAGGTGGTGCGAAATTTTACTGATTTAGAAACTCTTCAATTACCATTCCCTCTTTTTATTAAACCGGTAGGTGGTGGTACAGGGATGGGGATTGATAGCAATTCAATTGTTCGAAATAGAGCTCAATTAGAGATTGGAGTTATCCAACTGCTTGCAGCGCATGCTCAACCAGTGATAGTTGAGACCTATTTGTCAGGACGGGAATTTACGGTTGGTATTACGGGAACAGGTAAAGATGCACATGTTGTCGGAGTCATGGAAATCGTGGTTGACAACACTAGTGATCAAGGTGTCTATTCATATGCCACTAAACAAAACTATCAGGATTGTACAACGTATCAAATTGTTACTGGATCTCTAGCAAAAGATTGTGCTGCAACAGCTCTCGCTGCGTGGCTTGCGTTGGATTGCCGAGATGGTGGACGTGTAGATCTCCGTATGGATGAGAAGGAAATAATGAACTTTCTGGAAGTAAATCCTTTAGCAGGTCTCCATCCAGTCGATTCCGACCTCCCTATTCTAGCTCGCATGAGCGGTGTCAGTTACCAACAATTGCTTAAAAGAATTATGGACTCCGCCTGTAAACGGCTAGGGCTAGCATTATGACAACAGTTTTATTGCTTCACGATGCAGTCTCTGTTAACGCTCCACCCGATGAACTTGATACATTATTGCAAGTTTCCCAAATCGAAGCTGCTCTCGGGCGTTTAGGATATATAACTGTAAGGAGAGTTTTTGATGGTGACTTTTTAGCACTAGAAAATTATATACAGAACTCAAGTATTGACGTAGTGTATAATCTTGTTGAGACCTATTACGGTTCCCGCTTCTTACACCTCATACCACTTTTTTGTGAGCACTTGGGGATTGCTGTGACGGGAGGGAACTCCGAATCTCTATTTCTCACCTCTGATAAATTGCTAGCCAAACGATTGATGGTATTGGCAGGTACTCCAACTCCACCGTGGATCACCAGAGAAAATTCTGGAAGTTGGCCTGAATTTCTTGGAGAAAGAGTTATTTGTAAACCACGTGGAGAAGAGGCTTCAGTCGGCATTAATGATGATTCCGTAATGATTTGTGATACAGAGAGTTCTCTTGCAACGGTACTCAATCACGCAGCACGACACCATCTTCTTGTAGAGAAATTTATTGATGGCAGGGAGTGCAGTGCTGCAATCCTTGTGAGCGAAGGGGTCCCAGAGGTTTTGCCGATTGCCGAAATGTTATTTACTGATTTTCCACCAGATAAACCCAAAATTGTAGGATATGAAGCAAAATGGAATGAACTATCGTTTGCATACCAACACACAGTTCGATCATACGCTATTGAAAAATCAGAGAAAGCGTTAATTCAAGAATTACGCGCTATAGCGCTTGATTGTTGGCGACTTTTTGGTCAGTCGGGGTATACTCGAGTCGATTTTAGAATTGATGAAGCAGGGCATGTGTTTGTATTAGAATTGAACTTAAATCCGTGTCTTGCTCAAGATAGCGGATTTGTGGCAGCAGGATTGGAAAGTGGTTATTCCTACGATGCTTTGATCGAAGGGATTGTTAAGGAGGCGTTGTATGAGCGAATTAAGCTTTCGTGAAGTGGTCCTGCAAACTGATATAGATAGAGTTGCCACGATTTTACATAACACCACCTTCTTTGAATCTGAGGAGGAAGTTGTTGGTACTTCTTTAGTGAGAGAATACCTTGAAAAAGGGGATAACTGTGGTTACTTATTTGTGTTTGGTGAAATAGGTTCACAATTCGTTGGTTATACTTGTTATGGCCATATTCCAGGCACGTTACATGGCTTTGATCTTTATTGGTTGGCCGTGGATCCCGCTATGCAAGGGAGAGGCTATGGTACAGCTTTGCTCCAATTCACCGAGGACCGAATACGGGCTTTTGGCGGACAACGAGTATATGTTGAGACCTCTTCTATCCCTTTATATGGGCCCACAAGAGAGTTTTACGATCACCATGGATTCAGCTTGGAGGGACGCTTAGCTGACTATTATGCGCCGAAAGATGATAAAATGTTGTATGTAAAACGGTTACTTATATAACTGTTTTCAGTTTCCATGCACCCTTATGAAAACGGATAGTAAAACACGTTGCACGACAGACCCAGTCGATATACATAGCTATCCATATACCCTGAAGGCCCATGCCTAGGGACCTCCCTAATACATAACTTAACCCGATGCGAAATGTCCACATGCTAGCAATAGACACGGTCATGGTGAAGCGAACGTCCCCAGCCGCACGCAATGTTTGAGGTCGGGCAAAGGCTAAGGGCCAGATGAAGGCGTTCATTATAAAAAATAATTTAAGAATTTGAATTGCTAACCCAGTAGAAGCTGCGCTGAGTTTGAACAAACCAACTAGTGCTTCTGTAGATAAAAAGAGCACAGCGGCTAAGATGGCTAAGGTTGCATAGGTGACTTTTATGAGTTTTTTGGAATAATACTCTGCTTGTTCCACTTCCCCGGCTCCCATACATTGTCCCACAACAATTAACGTAGCGAGTCCCATTGCACCCCCAGGAATGTTAACCATCGAAGCAATAGAGTTTGCAATTGCATTAGCTGCCAGTGCCGTAGTACCAAACGTTGCGGTTAAACTTTGAACAAGAATTTTACCAATATGGAACATCCCACTCTCAATACCGTTAGGAATTCCTATGCGGAGGATTCTACGGACCATAGGCCATTCAAAATGGATACGATGCAGGCGTACAATACGAATTTTATCGCTTTTTTTAATTACCAGGATGAGCATAACAACTGCAGCAATTAAACGGGATCCCAACGTGGCTAGACCAGCTCCTAATACACCCATATGAGCTACATAGATAAGAAGTGCATTCCCAATAATGTTGCTAACTGCCATGATGAAGGAGACTTGCATCGAGATGCGACTATTACCCATAGCTCTAAATAGAGCAGCCCCAGAGTTATATAATCCTAAAAGAGGATAAGAAATTGCAGTTATGGCAAAGTATATTTGAGCATTATTCATGACTTGCGCATCTAAATCACCATAGAGCGCTCCGAGTATAGAACGATTAAAGATAAGAAAAGCAATAGTAAAGAGTAGGGCAAAGAAGGTGGAGGTATAGATAAGTTGTTTAGCAGCATCGCCTGCTTTTTGAGCATTTCGTTGTCCAATGTATTGGCCTACAACGACGGCTCCCCCAGCTGCCATGGATGAAAAAAGGAAGACAAAGAGATTATTGATTGAATCGACTAAGGCTATGCTTGAAACAGCAGCTTCTCCGACCGAGGCTATCATTACGGTGTCAGCAAAACCGATAGAGACATTAAGTGTCCGTTCTACAATTAAGGGAATAACAAGGGTGACAAGTTGTTTATTGGAGAAGAGTTTGGGTTGTAGAGAAACTGTCTCAAATGAGCGCAATTGATATTTCCTTACAGAGTATAAGTAGATATCTTAGTCTGACTCTTTTTGGGGACAATGGCAAGACATCTCTACATGACGTGAGAACAAATAATACCGATGAATGCGGCGGGATTCGAACCCACGACCTCTGCCTCCGGAGGGCAGCGCTCT
>CAZGDR010000088.1:0-4994 GCA_964524755.1 uncultured Spirochaetaceae bacterium | reverse complement strand
TCCCATTGGCGATAACTCCAATGATCAAGGCACCTATCAAAGTCCCCGAGACACTTCCTTCACCACCGCTCATCGAAATACCACCAATAACAACAGCTGCAATAGCATCGAGCTCTGAACCTTCAGCATTGGTGGGGACTGCAGAATCGAGGCGGGAGGTTAACACCATGGCTGCAATACCACAACAGAACCCACTGAGCATATAAGCAGATGCTTCAATTTTCTTAACACTAATACCCGATAATTTAGCACAGTTCCTATTTCCTCCAATGGCATAGAAGGAACGTCCGTAGCGGGTATATTTCAAGATATAGGCCGCTAGTATAAAGAGAACAAACATAATGAGAAGAGTGTATAAGGGGATACCAAAAATCCTACCAGTAATGGCGGTAAAGCCGGCAGGGAAAGTATACACTGGCTGTCCGCCAGTAATGGTATAGGCCGCCCCTCGTGCTATGGACATCATGCCTAAGGTAGCAATAAACGGGGGTAGATTAAAAAACGTTATAAAAAAGCCGTTTAAAAACCCAATAAAAATAGCGACAAGCACCCCAATTACAATACTTAACCAAACGGGGAACAACATATTCTTCATGAGAATTGCCATAATCAAACCACTAAAAGCTACATTTGAACCTACGGAGAGGTCAATGCCGCCCAGCAATATAATGAACGACATCCCAATCGCAAGGGTAAAGTTAATGGAAATCTGCTGTAGGACGTTCAGTAAGTTTGCAGGTTTCAAAAAACTACTTGTTGCAATCGAAAGTATGACACTCATTGCAATGAGGGCTAAAAGAATTCCGAAAATATTGCTTGCATTATTAAACTTCTTCAATCCTAATCTCTCTGCTGTAATCTTCTTCATAGTGACCTTTCCTTTACATGTATTCCTGTACCCGTAGCGAGTGCCATGATTTTTTCTTGAGTTGCCTCTTCTATTGCTAGCTCACCAGTTTTTTTACCACGAGCCATTATGAGAATCCGATCACAGATTCCCAGCAGTTCTGGAATCTCAGAACTGATTACTATGATCGCGCACCCTGCTTGTGCCAAGCTATTAATAATATTGTAAACTTCAATCTTTGCTCCAACATCAATCCCACGCGTAGGTTCATCAAAGAGCAACACAGTACTTTCAGAGACCAGCCATTTAGCTAAAACTACTTTTTGCTGATTCCCTCCAGATAAGTTTCGCATCACTTGTTCAATTGAAGGTGTCCTAATATTTAACTTATCAACATAATCATGCGCCAAGTCACGTTCCTGTTTCAGTAACAACTGGATACCTTGGCTCAATCTTTTTAACGAGGCCAAAGAGATATTTTCCCGAACATTCATGGAGAGAACTAACCCTTCTCCTTTACGGTCTTCGGTAACAAATCCAATTCCATGCGAAATAGCATCTTTAGGAGTCTTTATGGAAAGTTCCTTCCCATGTAACATCACAGTACCCGAAACCTTCTCGTCCAGTCCAAAGATAGCCCGTGCTGTTTCGGTTCTCCCGGCTCCTACCAAGCCGCCAAATCCTAGGATTTCACCGGCTTTGACATGAAAGCTCACATCGGAGATCTTGGCTGAGGTCAGAGACTGCACACTAAAGATCTCTTCTCCAATCGTTTTATCAACTTTGGGGAACTTATCTTTTAATTCACGCCCGACCATATGCTTTATTATTTGATCAACGGTAATATCGGCAACTTCGACTTGGGTTATTGTTTTCCCATCACGCATGATCGTAGCTCGATCACAGAGTGTTTTAATCTCTTCAAGGCGGTGAGAAATATAAATAATGGTTACTCCACTTTTCTTTAAGCGCCTCACCATTGCAAATAAATTATTGGTCTCCTTGTCGGTAAGTGGAGCTGTAGGTTCATCCATTATGATAATTTTGGCATTCAAAGAGAGAGCTTTAGCCACTTCAACCATTTGTTGTTGAGCAATGCCTAAAGATCCAACTTTGGATTGAACATCCAAGTCTACTTCCAAATCTCGTAATATCTTCTCTGCTGCTTGATTAATGGCCTTCCAATCAATATGGACCTTATTATGCATTTTATGGCGGCCTAAAAATATATTTTCGGCGACAGTTAAATGCGGGATAAGGTTTAATTCTTGGTAGATGATACTAATCCCTAACGTTTCTGCTTGCTTGGGGTTCTGGATAACAACGGGAAGACCAAACAACTCTATTTCCCCTTCATCCATGGTATAAGCACCTGAAAGGATTTTCATTAAAGTAGATTTCCCAGCGCCGTTTTCTCCAAGCAATGCATGCACTTCTGCTTTTTTGACTTGCAAATCTACTTTATCTAGTGCTTGCACACCAGTAAAATATTTGCTTACCCCTGACATCTGTAAAGCTAACACATCATTCACAATTTAAAGCCCTCGTAGTTCTAACAATCTGAATAAAGGCACGGGAGATTTCTTTTGAAATCTCCCATCACTCGTACATTCATTGTTCTCTTATTTAGGTAGGAATTCCTTAGCATTTGCGCTGGAGACGATAATGGTATCAACGTTGATAATCTTATCGACTTTCTCACCCTTGAGAATCTTGTCCATGGTTTCAATAGCTTTAACACCGGTACCTACACCACCAATTGAGAGAGTGCACAACATTTTGCCAGCAATGACACTTTCAATAGCATTAGGGTTACCATCAAAGCTAACAACCTTAGCCTTAGAACCAGCCTCTTCAATTGCTCTTACAGCACCAAGGCCCATTTCATCAGATAAAGCGAAGAATACATCAATTTGGGGATTAGCTTGCAACATATTGGAAGCTGCATTCATCCCTTTTTCTCTCTCCCAGTCACCAGGTTGTGAAGCTACAACAGTAATACCGGGGTGTTTTGCTTTCGCACGGTCAACAAAGCCACCTTTTCTTTCTGTGGTATGATCTGATGGTAGACCTTCAATTACGGCTGCTTTTGCTTTGCCATTAAAATATTCAGCAACGAAGTCTAAAACTTTGGCTCCACCTTCATACTGATCGTAACGGATGTATGAAGCTACAACACCATCTGCTAATTCATTCTGGGTGTTAAACATTATCACTGGAATTTTGGCTGCGTTAGCTTTTTTAACGGCAGAAATAATAGCATCACTGTTAATGGCACAGAGAATCAAACCATCAACACCTTGGATAATCAGATCGTCAACAATCTGTACCTGGGCGATGTAATCTGACTCAGATTCTGGTGCAAGTGTCACTAAATCGTACCCCAACCGTTCTACAGCTTCCTTTGCTCCGCTAATAACCGATGCATAATACGGTGAAATCATAGCAGGTGGAACCAGAGCAATTTTCATTTTTTGTTCTTTCTCTCCAGCCGCAAAAATCATTCCTGTAGCAATGATTAAGACGCATAAAACTACAAATAGTTTCTTTGCTTTCATCTTAAAATCCTCCCTAGTTATTTTTTTAGCATACGCTAAAATTTAATATATCAAGTTCCTTCAATATTCTAATAAATCTGATTTGCAATAACGTAAATAGATTATGCCCGAATAAAACAAGGATACTTAAAAACGAATCGATTCGTTTACAGGGTATTGTAACATGCTTATTGAGGAATGCAAGAATTATTTTCATAAAATTGTTACCTTTTATTAGCAGTATTGGTCAGGATTCTTTTTCAAATCTAGGCTATAATTATAGTAAATTACATCAGAAGAGGTTTGTTGTATGACTGGACGACGAAAAATTGGATTAATACTGAGCATGGTTGGTTTCGCTATTTCTCTGAATACCCTCCCTTCTCTCGTCACTTGGTTCTCGGCGAAATTTTCAGTTGGGCCCAATTGGTTCGGCATAGTATTTCTCCTCCAAGCGGGATCTTTTACCTTTTTTACCATGGGTGTGGGGCGACTTCACAAAAACTATAAACTTCCACTCCTTACTATCGCCATTACCTCTCTTTTCATATCGGCAATTGCCTTATTCTTCTTTGGCCACAGTGGTTCGTTTTTAATTCTCTCTCTACTCATGATAGTTATAGGTGGTAGCGGTGGCCTCGTAGAATCTATAGGGACTACTCTCTTAGCCGATGGAGAACAAAGCAGGCAAATGCTCTATACATCACAAGTTTTCTTTGGCATAGGAGCGTTTAGTGCACCCCTCATTGTGGGAGTTCTCCTCAAGCAAGGATTACAGGTTCCCCAAATTAGCATGGTTACCGGCTCTTTTGCCTTTGCGGTAGGGATTCTAGTTCTAATTTTAGTACTTCCTTCCTCTAAAGATAAACTTGAACACCACAGTATAGCTGAACCAGAAACAGGCGCCATAATTCCCGATTCAGGAACGGGTAAGGGCTTTATGTGGTTATTCTTTACCATGATGGCCTACATAGTGCTAGAGAATTCTCTAGCCAGCTGGCTCCCAGCTTTTTTAGAGAAAACGTATCATGTAAGTCCGGCTATTGCCTCCTTAACACTTACGTGTTACTGGATTGGCCTGACTCTTTCCAGACTCTTTTTCGTATTCTTTAAAAAGAAAACTACCCACATCCCCCTCCTCTTCCATGTTCTTTTTTTACTAGCAACGCTATTTCTTTTTGTTATTGTAGGACCTACTGCATCCTCACTTGGAACCATGGTCATAATAAGTCTTGCAGGTATTGCTAGTGGTCCAATCTGGGTTTTAATTATTGAAAATTGCAAGGAAAATTATAAAGATCCACACCTAATTATGTACTTAGTTGGAGGGGGCAGTATTGGCGCCCTCATTGGCCCAATCCTCTCTTCTTCCCTCTTTGCCATCACCGACATTGCCTACCTAGGCTACATCCTTATCGCCTATGGCATCATACTGGGCGTTCTCACGGTACGAGCAATTAGTTTGGAAAAGCCATTAGGGGTACAACAGGAAGCTTAAATTACACCAATAATCAAAGCCAATCACTCCTACCAAGCAGTCCAACCACCATCGACTGATAACGTAGTGCAGTTAACCATGGAGGCTTCACTACTTGCTACATAATTGACTG
>CAZGDR010000087.1:0-5045 GCA_964524755.1 uncultured Spirochaetaceae bacterium | reverse complement strand
ATGGTTATGGTAGCAAAAGCCAATCTTGACCATAAAGGTCTTGGTGGCCATATTGCCAGTTACTCTTCGTATTCTGCCATTTATGAAGTTGGTTTTAACTGGTTTTTCAAAGGACCCGATGCCGAACATGGTGCCGACCTTGTCTATTTTCAAGGGCACTCGTCACCAGGTATGTATGGCAGAGCTTATGTTGAAGGAAGGCTCACGGAAGAGCAACTCAATAACTTCCGACAAGAAGTGGGCGGTAAAGGACTTTCGTCCTATCCACACCCGCACCTCATGCCTGATTTCTGGCAGTTCCCTACCGTTTCGATGGGTATTGGCCCCATAACAGGAATTTATCAAGCGCGCTTTATGAAGTACCTAGAAGCTAGGGGATTCAATAAAGTTGGTGATAGGAAAGTATGGGTTTTTATGGGAGATGGAGAATCTGATGAACCAGAGTCTCTTAGTGCCCTCTCCCTTGCTTCCCGAGAACATTTAGACAACCTTATTTTTGTCGTAAACTGTAATTTACAACGGCTCGATGGACCAGTTCGTGGAAATGGGAAAATTATCCAAGAACTTGAAGGAAAATTTAGAGGAGCTGGATGGAACGTAATTAAAGTGATTTGGGGAACTGAGTGGGACTCTATCCTTGAACGCGATACTAAAGGCGAACTATTAAGAAAACTTTCAAGCATGGTTGATGGAGAATTTCAAGCCATCCAAGCTAAAGGGACCGACTACCTAAGAGAAAGGATCTTTGGAGGAGATGAGTATCTAGAATCACTTATTGCTGATAAGAGCGATAAGGAACTCAGACAGATGACCCGAGGTGGTCATGACCCCAGAAAGGTATATGCAGCGTTCCATGAAGCGACCCAACACAAAGGCCAACCCACAGTAATTTTATTTAAAACAGTGAAAGGATATGGAATGGGAGGCGGAGAAGCTTCCATGGGAGCCCATAACTTAAAAAGTATGGACAAAGAATCACTTATCGCTTTTAGGGATCAATATCACATACCTCTAGCAGACGATCAATTAGAAGCTCTCCCCTTTATCAAGCCCGACGAGAAGAGCCCTGAAGCTGAATTCATCCGAAGACGCAGAAAAGCCATGGGAGGACCGGTCCCCTACCGCCACGATGAAGTAGAGAAATTAACCGTACCGACATTAAAAGACTTCTCTGATATGACCGCTTCGACTGGAGATAGAGAGATCTCCACCACGATGGCGTTTGTGAGAATGCTCACCAAACTGGTCAAAGATAAAAAAATAGGAGATCGAGTAGTCCCCATTGTCCCTGATGAAGCCCGAACTTTTGGAATGGAAGGACTCTTTAGACAAATTGGTATCTATTCTTCAGTAGGACAACTCTATGAACCTGCTGATTCTGATGCCTTTATGTGGTATCGCGAAGATGTTAAAGGACAAATCCTTGAAGAAGGAATTACTGAGGCTGGAGCAACTTCATCCTGGATTGCGGCTGCAACCTCGTATGCCAACCACAAGCTTAGTATGATTCCATTTTACACGTTCTATTCCATGTTTGGTTTTCAACGAGTCGGTGATCTCCTTTGGGCTGCCGGCGATGCGAGAGCCAAAGGATTCCTCATGGGAGCAACGGCCGGTAGGACAACCTTAAATGGAGAAGGGTTACAACACCAAGATGGACATGGACTCCTCCTTGCATCAACCTATCCTACGTGCCAGGCCTATGACCCCACCTTCTCCTATGAATTGGCGGTAATAGTTCAAGATGGACTCAAACGGATGTACACAGAGAATGAGGACATTTTCTATTACATCACGTTAATGAATGAGAACTATAGCCATCCTGAAATGCCTAAGGGAGCAGAAGAAGGAATCAGGAAAGGTGCTTATCTGTTCCAGAAAGCTGATCCAAAAAGTAAACTCACAGTCCAACTTATGGGTAGTGGAACTATTTTCAGAGAAGTCATCGCCGCAGCGGAACTTCTCAAAAAAGACTTCAATGTCGATGCCGATATCTGGAGTATTTTGGGAGTGAATGAACTCCATCGTGATGGAGTTGCCAGTGAGCGCTACAACCTCACCCACCCTGAAAAAGAGAAGAAAGTACCCTATCTTACAAAGATCATGACGGGACACGAGGGACCAGTGGTAATCAGTACAGATTATCTACGAGCCCACCCTGAGCAAATCAGACGACTCATCCCACAAAAAAATATAACTATTTTGGGAACTGACGGGTTTGGTCGTAGCGATACACGTGAGGCATTGAGGAAGTTCTTTGAAGTCGACCGTTACTATATTACGGTTGCTGCTCTCAAAGGCCTCGCCGATGAGGGGAAAATCCCTTATAAGAAAGTAAGTGAAGCAATTAAAAGCTATCACATCGAAATTGATAAACCGAACCCTCTCTTGAGTTGAGGAGATAGAAAAATGGCCATAAAACAAATTATAGTTCCAAACATTGGCGAATTTGCAGATGTTGCAGTTATTGATGTATATATATCGGTGGGTGATACCGTTGAAGCTGAAGATTCAGTCATTGCCCTTGAAAGTGAAAAAGCGGTAACTGATATCCCCACCCCTTATAGTGGTACGATTACCAAAGTACATATAAAAGAGGGTGATTTGGTTTCAAAAGACTCTCTCATTGCAGAGATTGAAGTTGATGCCGCTAAAGAGTCAAAAGAAGAGCCCAAAAAAGAGAAAGAAGTGGCGGCCGAAAAAGTAGAAGAACCTCCCAAGAAGGCTGACAAAGTTGCTGCAGAGACTGAAAAGATTGAAAGTAAGCCTGTAGAACCTGCGCAAAAACCAGCAGAACCCGATTTGATAAACGAACAGGCCAGTGGAGCTACTTACCACGCTACCCCTGCGTTGCGAAAATATGCACGTGAACTAGGTGTCGACCTTGCTCAAGTGACAGGCTCAGGCCCTCATGGGCGAATCTTACATGAAGATGTGCAGAAACTTGTGAAGCAAGCTCTTAGTAGTGGAGGCAGAGCAACTCCAGGGGCAATCAAGTTAGAAGATTTTTCAGTCTATGGAGAGATAGAGCGTAAAGCACTCTCCCGCATCCAAAAGATTTCTGGACCACACTTGCAAGCCAGTTGGCAGACTATCCCTCATGTCACCCAATTTGATGAGGCAGATGTAACCGAACTTGAAGAATTTAGAAAAGAGCTTAAAGCTGAAATGGCAAAAGGAAAATTAGAACCTAAAGTCAACATAAGTATTCTCCCCTTCGTAATACGGGCAGTCACCACCGCCCTCAAGAGTTTTCCTGAATGTAATGCATCCTTCGATGAAGCAACTAATGAATTAATCCTCAAGCACTATTATCATATTGGAATTGCAGTAGATACCCCTGAAGGACTTATCGTACCAGTTTTAAAAGATGCCGATAAAAAATCCATCACAGAGATCGCTGTTGAACTCAGTGAATTAAGTCAACGAGCACGTGAGAGAAAGCTACGACCTGAAGACCTTTCAGGAGGTTCTTTCAGCATCTCTAGTCTCGGCGGGATTGGGGGTACCAATTTTACACCAATTATTAACCCACCACAAACAGCCATCTTAGGGGTTGCTCGCATGAAAAAGCAACCAGTTTGGAATGGAGAGGTATTCATACCACGCGATATTCTCCCCTTCTCTCTCTCGTATGACCACAGGGTTATTGATGGAGCAGCAGGAGTTCGATTTACTACGCTTCTCGTCACTCTCTTACATGATATTAGGCGAGTACTGCTATAGGAGTCAAAAATGAAAGAACTTACACGAGATCTCCTCGTCCTCGGTGGAGGACCTGGAGGCTATACAGCAGCGTTTAGAGCTGCAGATCTAGGACGTCAGGTTACGCTTATAGAAAGATATCCTACGTTAGGCGGAGTGTGTTTGAACGTTGGTTGTGTTCCATCAAAAACTCTTTTACACCTCGCTGAAGTTATTCAGGATGCAACTACGGTATCGCCATTAGGCGTCTCTTTCGAAAAGCCTACTATCGACCTTGAGAAAATAAAAACACACAAGGAATCTGTAGTAGGAAAATTAACCTCAGGTCTCGATGCCCTTTGTAAAGCAAGAAAAGTAGAGAGAATTGTAGGAACGGGAACCTTTAAATCAGAGAAACAGCTTCTGGTAAAAACTGATGATGAAGAACAACTCATCACATTTAAAGATATTATAATAAGTGTGGGGTCTCGGCCCGTTGAATTACCAGGCATTCCCTATGAAGATGAACGTGTATGGAATTCTACAAAAGCTTTAGAGTTATCTCAAATCCCAAAGTCCATGGTCATTATTGGCGGTGGTATCATAGGGCTAGAAATGGCTTCTATTTATCATGCGCTGGGTACTAAGATCACCATTATTGAAATGATGGATTCTATCATTCCTCCCGTTGATAGAGACCTCAAACAGCCCCTTTTCAGAAAGATTAAAAAGCAATATGAAGGCATCTATACTTCAACTAAAGTCGTTAAAGTAGAAGCAACTAAAAAGAGTCTAAAACTCCAATTAGAAGGTAAAGATGCCCCGTCAGATATAGAAACTGATGTAGTGCTGGTCGCTGTAGGACGCAAAGCAAATTCAGATCTCATTGAGATTGAAAACACTTCCATTAAGACTAATGAAAGAAAGTGGATCATTGCCGATAAAAAGCAACGTACGAATGTACCTCATATCTATGCCATTGGCGATGTTACAGGCGACCCGATGTTAGCTCATAGAGCAACTCACCAGGGTAAAGTAGCAGCTGAAGTGGCTAGTGGCCTACCGTCAGCATTTACCCCCATGGGAATCCCTTCAGTCGCCTACACGCAACCAGAGATTGCATGGGTAGGACTCACTGAAGAAGAAGCAAAAGCTCAAAAGATTGATTATAAGAAGGGGTCCTTCCCTTGGATGGCTAATGCTAGAGCATTAAGTGCTGTTTCTCCGGAAGGGGTAAGTAAAGCACTCTTTGACACCAAGACAAATCGTCTCATTGGAGCAGGCATCACGGGAAGAAATGCTGGAGAACTTATCTCAGAGGCAGTTCTTGCCCTTGAAATGGGTAGTGTAACTGAAGATAT
>CAZGDR010000086.1:0-5081 GCA_964524755.1 uncultured Spirochaetaceae bacterium | reverse complement strand
CTCTTTCATCAGTCGCCACCGGAGCGCGAAATCATATTTCTCCCGCTGGGTAAATAATTCTTCAAATAGTTTTTGCATCGCTTCATAATTTTGTGTTTGGGTAAAAACCCCAATCAATTCCTGCAAGTCATCCATAATTTTCTCCCTGCGAGTGTTAAACCGCACGTTACTACACATAGAAACAAAAGTCAATAAAAGAAAGCTCTAATTTACATAAATAAAGTAAATCTTTTTATTACAATACATTACTACTTTTCTTTATTTTGCCAGCACAACTTGGTTATACTTTGGGTACACTGAATCTAAATTGGAGGCTATACTAGAAGCAGGAGAGATCATGCGATATCTACACGTACCCACAATCCCAGTCCCAGTTTCGAAAATAGCACTGGGAAGTTCTTATCTCGGTACCGGTATTCCCCAAAAAGAGGCTTTGAAGATGCTCGACACCTTCGCAGCTGCCGAGGGGACCGCCATCGATACAGCACGAGTATATGGTCAATTGAGACCCAAAGGGAAGAGTGAGAGTGAAAGCCTCATTGGCCAATGGATGCACAAGAACAAGATGCGTGATGCGATGGTTGTAATTACGAAAGGGCTGTTCCCCAATCTCGATGGTAGTAGTCGCTTCTCCTATCAGGCCCTGATGGACGATATCAAACGAAGTCAAGATGAACTGCAAAGTGATACCTTTGATCTTTGGTTTCTCCATCGAGACGATCCTGCTATACCGGTTTCAGAAATCATGGATATGGTAGCCCCTTTGGTGCAATCGGGAGTTATTCGGACCCTTGGAGCATCGAATTGGACCGTTAGTCGCCTTGAAGAAGCCAATGCATATGCCACGCGAAACAAACTTCCTCCTTTTGCAGTCAGTGAAATTCAATGGAGTTTAGCAAATTGTACGCCCGAAAGTTGGGGAGATGTTACCCTCGTGTGTATGGACCAACCCTCTTTAGCCTGGTATCGCCAACATGATATGCCCATATTCGCCTTCTCCTCCCAGGCCAAAGGATTCTTCAGCCAAGCCATTGAGCAGGGCATAGAAAAGTTAAGTGATAAAAGTCGTTCCCGTTTTTCTAATCCAGAAAACTTGGAAAAGATAGAATTAGTACGTACCCTTTCGCATACATTGCAACTGAGCCCAGCAGCTATCGTTACCGCCTACATTACCAGTGAAACTCCCTCTTCAGTGGCGATAGTTGGTTGCTCATCAGTTGCTCAATTACAAGATAGCCTTACAGGAGCCGATGTGCTACTCACTCCAGAACAATTGGCCTTTCTACATCAGGAGGATTATGATGCAACATGAAGTAACCAACGTACAAAACTTATTAGATTCACATGGGAGAATTATAGAAGAGGGGTGGGCCCGCCGTCCACTTTGGAGGTATCAACGTAGCCAAGTACATGCTTCATCTATACGGATTAAAGAGTGGGATTACTATTCGGTAGTGTCGCATGCTCACAAATTTAGCCTCTGTGTTACTTTCAGCGACTTAGGATATGCAGCCCTCTTTGCAATCGCATACATAGATCTTGCCACCGGTGAGGTGGCTCAAACAGATGCTATAAAACTCCTCAGTAGAGGGAAATTGGGATTAAGCCCTAACTCAGGCAACCATGCTGTGGCTTGGGCTAATAAGAAGATGCGCATTGCGTTAAGCCGTAAAGATGAGCGCAGACGCATTTTAATTGGTGCTCCAAACCTCGTCTTACCCGATGGTCGAGTCGGCATTGATGCTGACCTCACTCTCATTCAATCACCCAATTTAGAAAGTTTGAACATTGCTACTAGCTGGAAAGAAAAACGGAGAGCGTTTTATTTAAATGAAAAAATTAATTGCTTAGCAACCAGTGGCCAAGTTCGCCTAGGGATCGAAGCTGTGACGCTCGAGCCACAAGAGGCCTTTGGTGTACTCGATTGGGGACGAGGACACTGGACGTATGCAAACCGTTGGTTTTGGGCATCAGCCTCGGGTATGTTACACAATCACAATTTTGGTTTTAACCTTGGTTATGGATTTAGCGACCGGACGCCTGCTAGTGAGAATGCAATTATTTATGACAATACAATTCATAAACTGGAAGAGATTACTTTTCAGATCCCCGCTTCTGGGTATACCGATCCTTGGGTTATCACCAGCAGTGACAAGCGTTTTGAAATGACATTTAAACCTGTTGCGGACCGCCAAACAAAAACCAACCTACTCCTGATTAAGACTGACCAACACCAAGTCTTTGGTTATTTCAGCGGCACAGCAGTATTAGACGATGGAACAGAATTAGTCGTTAAAGACTTTCCTGGCTTTGCCGAAGATGTCTATAATCGATTCTAGAAGCATGTTAAGGGGCTTTCCGCTCTATCTCTAGCACTACATTTTTACTAGCTGCTAGAGAATGCATGCGCTCGATTCTATTTTCAATGGCTCCTATTGAACAATGGAAACGCTGGGTTAGTTCTTTCATAGAAGTCCCTTTGCACCATTCAAACAAAAGATCCATCTCATCTATATCTCGACGTCTTAAGTGCCAATTTCTCGTAAAATAAGTCTCGCTAAAAGTCTTTCCACACACTGAGCAGCGGTACCGCCGCAACTGCCGATCGGGCTCTTTGGAGCTACTATAATACCCATGTGGTTGATACCATCGCTTTTTAGCGGCATGCTCAGGGTTATGAAAATGGCAATCGGGATTAGGACATGTTTTGATTGTAGTGTGCTGCATCGTCTGCGTCCTCCTAATTATGATTACCGTGACTAAAATAATATTGCTTCAATTCTTAAATAAACCTCTCAGGAAGAGTCGCTACCTTGCACAAAAACCTACTATCGTATAGGGTTACCAAAGTATCCCACCTGCCTAGCATGTCTGCGATACACACAGATTTAGGAGACCCATGCAACAATTAGAAAAATTTTCAGCTCTCGGTCTTTCAGACCGCACTATTAGTGCCCTCTTAGCAAAAGGCTTTGAGGAGCCCACGGCCATCCAAGCCGGATGTATTCCCTTGCTTTTAAAAGAACAAGTCGACGTTGTCGGAAAGGCCCAAACAGGAACTGGTAAAACAGCCGCGTTTGGTTTGCCTATATTGGAAATCGTAAAACCCGAGGTCACCTCGGTACAAGCTCTTATTCTCTCCCCTACCCGTGAACTTGCCGTTCAGGTAGGAGCCGAAATTGAATCCCTGCAGGGAGATCGAAGACTCCAGATTCTCCCCGTCTACGGTGGTTCATCCATGGACCTCCAAATTAGGCGCCTCAGAAGAGGTGTCCATGTAGTAGTAGGAACACCAGGACGTCTATTAGACCACTTACGTAGGGGTACCCTAGACCTCTCAGCGGTAAAGTTTGTTGTACTTGATGAAGCCGATGAAATTCTTAATATGGGATTCATCGAAGACGTCGAGGCCATCTTAGAACTTACACCAGTTGATAAACGAATGTTACTATTCAGTGCCACTATGCCTAAACCAATCCTCACATTAGCTGAGCGGTTTATGCATGATTACCGCCTCGTAGACATCAAAGAAGAAAATAGTACCCCTTCACTTACTGACCAACATTATTATGAAGTGCGAGAAGGGGATAAAATAGAACTCCTTTGTCGTCTGATTGACATCGCTCCCGATTTTTACGGTTTGGTATTCTGCCGAACTAAAATGATGAGTGACGATGTGGGACGCATGCTCATTGATCGTGGGTATAATGCTGAAGTGATCCATGGCGATTTAGCTCAAAAACAACGAGAACTCATTCTCCATAAATTACGTGAAAAACGGATTAGCATCTTAGTAGCAACGGATGTTGCTGCACGAGGAATTGACGTTCAAGATTTATCACATGTAATTAACTACACGATCCCACAGAATCCTGAGACCTATATTCACCGTATTGGCCGTACTGGGCGGGCCGGTAAATTAGGAACAGCCGTCACCTTTGTGACTCCTAGTGAAATGCGAAGATTTACTTACATTCGACGTATGGTTAAAAGTGATATCGTCAAGGAACGCGCTCCTGATGTGGAGACTGTTGTCGCCATTAAACGTGAAAGAATTATTAATGGAATTGCCGAACGAGTAGATGCTCAAAGTTATGATGATTACATTCCTATGGCTCAAGACCTACTCGACATCCATGATCCAGTGGCTATCGTTTCAGCCCTATTAGAACGTCATTATGGCAACCAACTCAACACCGAATCTTACAAACAGTTGCGTCTTGTTGAAGATCGTGGTCGTCGTAGCCGGGAAGATTCAAACAGCCCTCGTCGTGATGACCGTTATGGTCGTCGTGGTGATAACTGGGACCGACGTCGTGGTGGAGATGAAGATGATGTTCGTTTATTCATAGCCAAAGGACGCTCGTCTGGAATGACTAAAAAACTGTTAGTCGATTACATTAAAGACCAAGCTAATGTTACAGATCGAGAACTCGATGCTGTCCAAGTACTGGAAAACTTCTCTTTTGTAACCGCTCCAGCAGAAGCTGCAAAGATGATTCTAAAATCATTCTCTCGTGTAGAAAATGATGGGAGACCAGTTGTTACCCGAGCCCGTCCTGACAATCCAAATGGCAAACACCTCGCTGGCAAGCGCCGCTCTGGACGTGATAATCGCCCTCCTAGTGGTCCCCCTGAGTTTGATAGTCGCGATAGAGGCCCTGCCAAAGAACGATTTGATCGTCGTGACCGATATTCGTTCTCTGCTGATCGAGGAACCCCTTCGTATGCCAAGAAAGGGTCAAAGATTCGTTCAAAGAAGAAAAAATCTTCCAAAAACAGATAAATCTTTCAGGCTTGGAAACTAACAACATATCCTTTATCATATAATTGTGGTTGTACAACGGTACAACCATAAAGGATAACCTCTATGCGCAAATTGGTAGTAGGTCAGTTTAGTGAATCCTTCCCCCCTCTCATGGACGGAGTGGGATCTGTAGCAAAAAACTATACTGAAATTCTTCGTGCCCACGGACATGAGGCCTATGCCATTGTCTCGGGGTCAATGCAAGAAAAAGGATATGCATATGATCGTGAACATGGCCTTGATTATACGATTCGCTCCAGCATGTTCCCTATCC
>CAZGDR010000085.1:0-5141 GCA_964524755.1 uncultured Spirochaetaceae bacterium | reverse complement strand
TTACATGCATCGGCAATAATAGTAACCTGCTGAGTTCAAATAATACTTCATCCACAATAATTGTAATTGACTTATACAGTATTATAATTTACCGTTGTCGGGAAAGGTGGTTCATCGGTGATTAGGATAACAAGAAAAGTATTTAACGATTTAGCTATTTGGATGATGGGATTTGGCCTATTGGTTGGAATCATCTTTCCCCCTTTCATGTCGCTTCTTGGTGTCCCACACACTATAACTCATGCAATCTGGTTCCGTTTTGCCTGCATTTTTTCAGGGCTATTGGTGGGCCTAGTTAATATAATTTTAGCTAAGAGTGTGGTTGAAAAACGATTACGTACTCTGGCTTCCCATATGAGTGACATCGAAGCACGCTTACATGAAGTTTCTGGTCAAAATGATTTCATCGATTGCGACAATCTAAAATGTCATATTATTGTCGACTCAACAGATGCTATAGGTGATAGCGCTATCGCTTTTAATCGTCTCGTAGATACAATCGCTAGTAGCATGAAGATGGAAGTAAGTTTACGTGCGTACACACAGATGCTTAGCAAATACTTGGAAACTGAATCACTCTGCCGCCATGCTCTTGAAATATTTATAGAAGATTTTCAAGCAGAAAGCGGAGCAATCTTTGTCATTAAGGGGGGCGAACTCTCCCTGGTTGAAGCTAAGGGAATTAGTGAAAAAGCAGACCTTGTCCATAACGCCGTTATTCAAGAGGTCATGGTCGATGAAAAAGATCGTATGCTTACCCTCCCTGCTTCTATCAAACTGGAGGGGGTTCTCACACAGTACAGGCCCCACCAAGTTATAATAAAGCCAATCAAATATAAGCAGATTATGTTAGGAATTCTTCTCCTTGGAAAAGCTGAAGAATTTCAGGTGCCAAAAGTTTCTATGCTGGATGTCTTTTGTAATGGACTTGGCCTCGCCCTGCACAATGCAATCACCTACGACCAAGTACAACGTCTAGCTGCGCTTGACTCACTCACCGCCTTCTACAACCGTAGATTTGGCCTCATCAGACTGAGAGAGGAATTTGTACGAGCAGTAGGCAATGACGGCTTCTTGGGCCTTATCATGTTCGACATAGACCATTTCAAACAAGTCAATGATACATATGGTCATCCAGTCGGCGACAAACTTTTAAAGCAAATTGCAATCATTACCCGTAGTGTCGTCAGGGATGGTGATATCCTTATCCGTTACGGTGGCGATGAATTTCTCGTTGCTCTAGTTGGAGCCTCACATAATGACACTTTAGAGATTGCCGAACAACTTAGAAGAGCTGCAAGTGAATCACAGCTTCTTGTTCACAATCAGGCAATCCATATTACTCTCTCGATTGGAGTTGTCAGTTACCCTACTAACACCTGCGAAAATGAGGTGGATTTAATCGACAGTGCAGATCATGCCATGTACATCGCTAAAGAATCTGGTCGCAACCAAGTCATAGCTGCCTCGTAATTCACTTTGAGTTCTAAGAGTTGAAATGGTATAGTATGTCCATATTAGATAGATAAAGGATACCCAACAATGCATCCAATTCTTTTACTTGCTGGTTTCTTCGTGTATGCCATAGCAGCCAATATGCTTGGTCCTTTAGCCACCAACATTATGGCATCCACTGGTTTAACCCTTTCGCAATCAGGTTCGTTAGTAAGTTTCTTACAAATAGGGTCCCTGATTGCAATGGTAGTTTCATTAATCATCATGAAACGGATGCGCCAAATAACGGTAACACGAGTTGGGTATGCTTTTCTTATTTTTGCCCTTATTGCTATTTCCCTTACCTCTGGTAGTTTTTTATTATTTGCTCTGTACCTGATTATCGGTTTTTCCGCTTTCCTCATCGACAGTGGCTCTAATGCTGTCTTAGCGGGTGATTATTACAAAAAGCGAGCTTTATATATCTCTTTATTACATTTTTGTTACAGTGCGGGAGCTATTATTACCGGATTTGTAATTCTCCCCTTCAAAGGACCTTTGTGGCGCTGGGCATACGGCACAGTGGGTATGCTTGTCGCTATTATTATCGTCATCTCATTTTTAGAACAACGCTACAGAAATAGAAACAAAGAAAATCAAGGTATTGCCAAAGAAGCTCCACCTGAGGTCCAAGCAGGACCAATTACGCCTTTACTAAAAGACAAAGCTTTTATTATGTACACGTTGGTACTCATGTTCTACATGGGAAGCCAAATCATTTGTAGTACTTGGATTCCTGTCTATGTAGAGACTGAACTACTCCAGCCACCTGCGATAACGGCAACCTCGCTTACAGTTTTTTGGATTGGCATTGCTATATCTCGCTTGCTTATGGGGCCGATTATGAATAAGGGAGGCAATCCTTTTACGCTCTCTATCGCAGGCATGATTCTAGCTGGAGTTACTCTATTTGCTTTACCCTTTACTACTAATATTATAATGGTCTTATTACTTGTTGCCTTATGTGGTTTTTTCGCTGGTGCAACTATTCCTATGTATATTGTGGTAACAGCTACTTGGTATCCCAAAAATACAGCGTTCATCTCGTTTTCTTATATCTTGAGCGGAACCATCGGAAAAATGATTTTCCCATGGCTCGTTACGAAAATAGCAGAAGCAAAAGACCTCGGCTACGCGCTTATGCTGAGTAGTCTCATGTTATTTATGGCAGCCTTATTAATAATTCTTGTCCAAAGAGTAACTAAGGATCGGTCTTCAATATAGGGGCTTGTACCATTTCTACAAGGCAAAAGAACTCCATGTCTATAAATTAGACTAAAACAAAACCACGGTAGCTTAGGTCAAAATAGCCATCAGAACTTATTTCAAAACCTAGGTTATTTTCTCTAAACTGCAAGATAAGAGAGCATATTTGTTATGGTTCCAATTCTTATGGGACCTCTCCAATAATAGACTCCAAAACCAAAAAATGAGAGGACTCCGAGAATTATCACTATCCAAAGAACGACCTTTAAGGCCAGAAAACCCGCAGCACTCGAACCAAAAAGTAACGCAACAATAACAAAGAGTATAATTAAATATACTATCATATAATTCTCCTCCTGAAAGAAATACTATTTGTGCGAAAAAGGTTTAACGGTCCCTTTGAAAGTACCTCTAAAAATCTTTTAAAATCAACGCCACAAAAGAAAATTTCATGCAACAGGCACATTGAGTGGTCTTCATGCTAAAATCAGCTTTTCTTCTGTCTCGAGTCATTTGCCTGAGAGTGACTCTGAAAATTGGATACGTACCCCGTTGGGGTCTCGTACATAAAAGAACTTGATCTGATCGTTAGGTTGGAACGGGCCACTCTCTACCTCGATTCCATGCTTAGTAATAAAAGCAAGGGTTTCATCTAAGGAATCAACTGCAAAACCTAATGCAATGCCCTCACCAACCGGAGGAGCTGCATGCGGATACTTAATTAATTCAATCTGTGTTTCCCCTTCACCGAGAAAAACTATTTCGCTGCCAGGGCCAGCTGGAAAGCGTCGTTTTACCGGGAGCTGCACAATATCACGATAAAATACAACTGAAGCATCCAAATCCTTCACACTAATTGTGGTCCAACAATATTTCATAATTCCCTCCTAGGCCACTCGTCAATATTCTCAACTAGTACTCGTTTTGTTCTTACACCTGCCTCATCCCCTTAAATATATCTTTACAAGCAGCAGAACTAGTCTAGTCGATGAAAAAGAGCTTACACTAGTAACCCACGAATATACTACCACACATAAAAAATGTATCCTACGATTTAAGATACAGGAGATCTTAACAGGAGTTTGTCTAACATTGGAGATTGCTGTTACCAAAAGAGGCAAAAAAGGTTTCAACCTTTTCTATATACCCCTTTTCCCCAAGTAGTTTAAGAGAGTCGTTATTAGTAAAGCAAAATACCTAGTAATGATTTACTAGAAATGTTTAATACCTCTAAGGCTGGATGTTTCTCACAAATATCGCTATGGTAGCCACACAAAGAGGGTGTGTTTAGATGAATAGATTTTTACTGAGGCTCCTTAAGTTGTTTCTTGCTTTGCTACTCTACGCAGTGGGAGTTGTCCTTACTCTACAAGCTAATATCGGTTATCCCTCGTGGGAAGTATTCCATGCAGGCCTGTCCAACATCTTTGGTATACAGATAGGTACCATCGGCATTATAGTGGGACTGGTAATTTGTATTATTGCGGTGATGGCCGGGGAGAAAATCGGCTTAGGCACCTTATGCAACATGGTTTTTATAGGCCTGTTCATAAACATATTTCTCACTATTGAGGTCTTCCCTTTACTCACTAATTTCTATTTTGGCATCTTACAGATGTTTGTAGGACTCTTTATCATTGCCATAGCCACCTATTATTACATCTCCTCTGGTTTTGGAGCTGGCCCAAGGGACAGCCTCATGGTGGTACTTACCAAGAAGACCAAGCTTTCGGTAGGAATCTGCCGAAGTGGTTTGGAAATCCTTATTGTGATCATTGGAGCTTTGCTTGGGGGTTCTTTTGGTATAGGCACCATCCTTGCAGCAGTTAGTATTGGTATTATTATGCAACTAACCTTCAAAATGTTCCATTTTGATCCAACTATAATTGTTCATGAGAATTTTAATGATACCTTCAAAAACCTCTTTGAGCCTAGAAAGGCAGAATAGCTCACCTATACATGGGTTCCATGAGCATCATCTGCCTCTCTGAAACCACCCCTTATTATGCTATAAGAGGTGGTTGTTTTAATAGTTAGTAGGGCCCCCGAATATGTTGTGCAACCTTCTCCCTATAAAATGTATCCAGTTTCTTGTGCAACTCAGGTGACAAGGGAGGAAGGGCTGAGATAGCTGCGTTATCGCGAACCTGAGCAGGACGACTAGCTCCTGGAATAACCACAGAGACCGCATCATAATCCAATATCCAGCGCAGTGCCATCTGAGCGAGGGTCATCCCCTCAGGTTTGAATGCGGCTAGCTCTTCGGTAAGTTCCACTCCCTTCTCAAAGGGAAGGCCCGCAAAGGTCTCGCCTACATTAAATGCAGCTCCGTCACGATTGAAGTTCCTATGGTCAGTTTCATCAAACTTGGTGTTCTTCGTCATTTTTCCAGATAGGAGTCCACTAGCTAATGGGACACGTGCAATTATGGAAACTCCCTG
>CAZGDR010000084.1:0-5154 GCA_964524755.1 uncultured Spirochaetaceae bacterium | reverse complement strand
AGTTTTGGGATAATAGGACTCGGAAGGTTTGGAACAGCGCTGGCCTTAGAGTTAGCACGGGCGGGGAAAGAAGTGGTCGTCTTGGAGATCGACGAAACTAAACTTGCTTTAGTTAAAGATGAGATAGAACATGTGCATCCCGTTGATTCAATCACACGCGAGGTTTTGATTGAATCGGGAGTCTCTCACTGTGGTACAGTGATAATCTGTATTGGCAAAGATATTGAATCTAACATCCTAGCGACGCTCAATGTGATTGAGCTAGAAGTCCCACGCGTAATAGCAAAGGCTAATAGTGACGACCATGGACGGGTATTAGAGAAAATTGGGGCAGAGGTCATCTACCCCGAAGCTGATAGCGGCGTCCGCCTTGCTAAAGCTCTCGTATCATTGAGAACGCTCGATTTTTTAGAACTTGATGAAAATATTAGTGTTACCGAGATAAGGCTTTCTGATCGATATCACGGGAAAACCATACAGGAGCTAAATTTTCGTAAAAAATTTCATTTAAATATTATTGCCCTTACCCGTGATGATAAAACATTAGTTGATATCGATGCTGATCTGCAATTACAAGAACATGATGGGCTTGTTGTTATTGGAACAAATGAAGACATCGCTGTGTTTGAGAAGGCAAATGATAAATAAAACTTGACTGGGACCTTCCCTTTTTGCATATTAGTGGTGAGAGGAGTTTATAATGCGTCTGATGAGTATAGTGATAGCTGTAGTGATTGTTGGAGTTCTCTTTCTCTCCTGTTCAGGCCGCTCGGTTGCCGATATAAAGCAGGAAGCTGCTAATGTGAAAACTGCAATTACTGCTCAATATAGGAAGATATCACCTGAGCTAGCCAAAGAAATGATAGATTCAGAGGAGCCTCTGATAATTCTTGATGTGCGCACTGAGGGTGAATACAATCAAGGCCATATTGCAGATGCACTACTTCTCCCTAACGAGAAAATCAGTAAAACAGTCCGCCCTGAAGAATTACCCGATTTAGAGGCTGTGATCCTGGTCTATTGCCGTAGTGGTAATCGGAGTGCACAGGCTGCACGTAAGTTAGGAGCTTTAGGGTATGTGAATGTTTATGACTTCGGTGGAATAATTGATTGGCCTTACGACATAGTGCGTTAACCAATTGAATCTGCCACCCGACTTTATGTGGTATCTTATAGGATGCGAAGGAGTGGGTTATGAAGCGAGGAACTCGAGACACTATTAGAAGAAAGCCTGATTATGAACGGGACCCTGATTGGGATATTGGGGAAGTTTTGGAGAAGCGTCGCAAACGCACTCGTCGTGGGGAGGGGACTCATAATCATACCCCAGATGAGGTTGTCCTTGAAGGGGACGATGAACATGAGTATGTGCCTGACTGAGGTCGCTTACTTGCCACAGGGGATTGAAAAGGGCTAATATTGCCCTATGATACTCCTCTCGGTAGAAAATATATCAAAAACTCTCAAAGATGGACCACTCTTTCAAGATGTTACTTTTGGAATGAGGCAAGGTGAAAGGATTGGTTTGGTAGGTCCAAATGGATGTGGGAAAAGCACCTTTCTACAGCTTCTTAGCGGCACCCTAGAGAGCGATACAGGGACCATTGCCAAGGCCCGGGATATAACGATTGGAGTATTAGAACAACAGCCAAACTCGTTGCCTGGGCAAACTGTGGCCGATTTTCTCCTAGAGGGAGAGCATCCGAGCATTCAGCTTCTGCGAAAATATTATACTATGTTGAAAGATTCCCATACTAAAAATGAAGTGCTCCACCAAGTGATGGAAGCCATAGAGTTGCAGCATGGTTGGGATATTGAAACTCGCTACTCCTCTTTTCTTGGAGAATTAGCAGGACCAGATTTAGACTCTCCCATGGAGATTCTTTCAGGTGGTATGTTCAAAAAGGTTGCCATTGCACGGACTTTTGCGGCTAATCCCGATTTAGTGTTATTGGATGAACCGACCAACCACCTCGACATCCCTACGATTGAATGGTTGGAAAACTATCTCGTCAACTCTATGATCTCAGTAATACTCGTTACACATGATCGTTATTTATTGGATCATGTGTGTACCACGATTCTTGAATTTGATCGTGGTAGGGTGTACTCCCATCCTGGTTCTTATACGAAGTTCCTGGAACGACGAGCAGAACGTTTATCGAGTATGCAAGCAGAACAAGAACGTTTGAAAACAGTCTTAAGGCGTGAAATGGAGTGGTTGGCACGGGGACCAAAAGCCCGTACTGGCAAGGACTTTGGACGTCAGTCACGGATTGTGGCCATGCAAGAATCTCTCACTACTGAACAGAGTGAAATGGCTGGGTTTACCTCGCTCCATCGCCGCATGGGGAAGAAGGTTTTAGAACTGGAAGGCGTGGGGAAAATCTATGCTGAAACCGAAGTTCTGCAGCCCTTTTCATATAGTTTTACCCAAGGCGAAAGAATTGGTCTCATTGGTCCAAACGGGTCTGGTAAGACAACTTTACTGGAGATGATAGCCAGACACACAGAACCGACTGTCGGAACCATCGATGTTGGGATAAATTCGGTCTTTGGCTATTATGATCAAAATGATTCTCCAATGGATTACACGCAAACAGTCTTAGGCCATGTTACGGAAATAGCTGAAGAAGTTACCCTTGGTCCAGGGCAAACGTTGAGTGCTCCTCGCTTTTTAGAATTATTTGGATTCCCTGTCTCCTTCCACCGGCTCCCCATTAGCACCCTCAGTGGCGGAGAGCGTCGACGTCTCTATCTTGTTAGCGTCCTTATGCGAGGGCCTAACTTTCTTCTCCTGGATGAACCCACTAACGATTTAGATATAGACACTATTCGGCGTTTAGAAGAGTACCTTTTTGAATTTTCTGGGTGCGTTTTAGTTGTTTCGCACGATCGGGCATTTCTGGACCGGGTTGTTGATACCCTCTTTGTCTTTAGTGAAGATGGATCAATCGTTGAATTTGCGGGTAATTTTAGTGATTACCAAGCGGAGGCAAGGCCTGTAGAGGTGAAACCAGAAGAGGTCGTTAAACCGATAAGAGTTAATAAACGTCAAAAAAAAGTTGGTTTAACCTTCAATGAAGAAAAAGAGTTGGAGACATTACTTGGCGAAATTGATGTCCTAGAAACCAAGATTACTCATCTGGAAACGAGTTTTAGTGCTGAGGAAAGTGATCCTGCTACGTTAGCTCAACGAACACAAGATTATAGTGCTACCCGTAAAATTCTTGAGAAGAAGATGATGAGATGGGAAGAACTTGCCAGCAAAGAGTGAATACTATCTGTGTATAGGTTGTGCATAGCCGGTGCAAACATGATACAATCGAGTTGTTGAACAGATGGGAACGTCTTAAAAGATTTCACGAGAAATAATTAATAACGCTTTGTTCCCAGTCACATTTAAAAATATAGTTAGTATCATACATATAACGAAACGAAAGGTACGGAAAAACAAGTTTTGAAAAAATTATTCAAAAGAATACTTATAAGTATTGTAGCACTCTATCTCATTTTTATAATCGTCTCCGCTGTATTATTGTTTGCTGTCCATGAGCCAAAAGTGAAAGAGCCCCAAATAGTCTCTTCAACCAGCTTGGATCGAGTAGCACTGGTTGAGTCAGGTGAAGATGGAGCACGAATACGACTGAGTCTGATTGAACACGCCCAATCAAACATCGATATTTCGTACTATATCTTTATTGACGGAGAATTCACTGACTCACTGCTAGGCGCTATTTTAGCGGCAGCTGACCGAGGTGTTGAGGTTAGAATATTATTGGATGGACTTCCTCAAATTGTCCACTTAAAGGGAAATTTGAAAGAAGGGTTACGAGGATTTGAAGCCCATCCGAAAATAGCATTGAAAGTTTATGAACCTTTTAACCCATTACTCCCTTGGGCTTGGCACAATCGATTACATGAAAAGACTATGGTAATTGATGGTGCCTTAGCATTAATTGGAGGAAGAAATATTGGAGATAAGTACTATTTGGAAGAGGTTGGAACTGCTCGTCATGTAAAAGATCGGGACGTACTTATTCTGAAAGATAATCCTCAGAGTATACTAGATGGAATACAACACTATTTTGAAGAGCTTTGGTATCATCCTTATTCCAAAACATCTTCGAAAACCTTGACTGCAAGACAGATCAAGAAGCGTAAACGGTACAATGAAAACCTGAGGCAGCGGTATCCTAGCACGGAAAGAAGTGGTATTGATGTTGATTGGTATGAGCATACAATACCGACTGAAAGTATCCACTTCGTGCGTAACCCTATTGGCCGAGTTAACCAAGATCCATGGTGTTTACAGGTATTATTGGATTTAGCTGCCCAAGCAGAAGAGTCGATATTTGTGCAAAGCCCCTATGTTATCCCTTCGCGAGAGATGAAAGCTGAGTTTAATCGATACGATATAGACCTTGAGAAGGTAGATATGTTAACAAACTCTTTATTTTCAAGTCCAAATCCTATTGCTAAATCAGCATATACTAACCACAGAAAAAAAATTGTCGATAATGGTATTAACGTCTATGAATACCAAGGACCAGACTCTATCCATAGTAAAACCTATATATTTGATGACGTTATAAGCGTTGTGGGAACTTTTAATTTAGATGCAAGAAGTAGCTATTTGGATACGGAATCTATGGTGGTAATAGTCAGTAAAGAATTCACGAATGAATTAAAAAATGAAGTTCAGGCAGACCTAGACAATAGTTTACTTGTAGCTCGCGACTACACCTATCTACTAGATGATCAGGTACGAGAAGGAGAGGTTTCGAGGGTTGAAAGAGTAGGAGTAGGGGTTTTATCGAAAATTGTATTGTTTTTTGAATATCTCTTATAAAACGAAAAAGGCGCGTTCGGTATTGTTTTTTTGGATCAACTTGCAGCCTCCAGCATGGGACAATCACTGGGCTTAACTTACAATCACCTAATCAACTACAATCCGAATCACACCTTTTTACCACGAAAATCGTAAAGATAATCGTACGGGTTAAGCTAGTTAGGGAATTGAACCCCGTTAACGTCACCAGACCTGCTTTAATTCTTAATAAGCAACTTATCCGATTCAGGCATAAAGGTCAAGTAGGTTGGTAGAAGTAATATTGCTTATCTCATATGTAGATGATAGTGTCACATATAAAA
>CAZGDR010000083.1:1182-5236 GCA_964524755.1 uncultured Spirochaetaceae bacterium | reverse complement strand
TCTTCTTTAGCTTTCATAAGCGAGAGTATGAAGGAGTGTTCTGCAAAGCAGGTGGTTAAAATACCATCTCCATCACTAATACACTGCGCTCCGGCATCACTCATCTTCTGGTAGTCTATATCGAACCCGGCTTCAATGTCCGTGACAATAGAATCCATAAGACCAGTTATGTCTGTTTGAGGTATAGCTTCTGCATAATAGGGGCGAAGATGTTCCACAATCGTTGCTAGTGTACGGCGCATGGTTGTGTTAGTTGGACGTGCTGAAGATAATTGTTCGGCGGCTTTTATAAAAGTAGAGAGTCTATTGGCTTCATCTCCAGCTTCAATTCTTCGAGCTACAAAACGCATCGTAGTGAGGCCTACCTGAAGAGGTCCACCTCCTTGAGTCACCATGCCCCTAATTGCTTGGGCAACTTGTTCAACAGATGAACATGTTACAAAGGTGCGTTCCCAGGGATAGCGGCGACGATCTCCAATGAGGACGGCACCTGCTTCGATGTGGGCAATATTTGATTTTTGCAGTAACCACGGTAGTTTAGTATCCAAATTCATACCCACAGGTTCCTCTACGCCCAAAAATGGACATGGTCCTTGCTGATGCGTTTGATGAGATCTGGATCATCTACAGGTCCAACGACTACAATATCTTTTTGCCCACGATCAAAAACCTGTCGGCAGGGAAGATCTAGGGTAGGATGTTTAGTATTGTCTCTAGTAAATTCTTGGAGTTGTCGCCCACTTATTCCATACACAAGACGACCTACGTTGGTCCAATAGAGCGCTCCACTACACATCGCACACGGTTCAACGCTAGCATAGAGGGAACAGGTCGCTAAAAAATCCCGGCTATAGAGTTGCGAAGCCCACATCAACAACATGGTTTCTGCATGTCCACATGCGTTGAGTTTTGTAACAACAACATTGCCTTGTTCTAAGATGATGGTTCCCGTTGCATCCGTTAATAATGCACCGAACGGTTGGTTGCCTGCCGCTCTGGCTTCGGTGGCAATCTGAGCTGTCCTATAAAGCAATTCAATATCTTTTGCTGTTGGTTTTGCTGAAATTGTTCCCATTGGTAACTCCTTTATACTCTAGAGAAACCATAACACACCTGTACCCGTTGTGAAAGGTTTTAGAAACCGCTAGTGGAACACCCTATCACTTCTTGGTATACTATCTAAGAAGCTTTAGCTGACAGGAAGGGATTGACTATGCGTTTCAACAAAAAATTTCATCTATTAATGAAAATGGCAAACACTACCAACACACATCTCGCTGATGCGTTAGATGTGGATCCTTCTCTAGTCAGTCGGTGGAGAACGGGAGAGCGGGAGCCGGCGGAGAATTCACGCTATATTCCGCTCATCGGTAATTTTTTTGCTTCACAGGCCAAACATGATTATCAACGTGTAGCTCTTTTAGAGTTGACTGGGTATAACTTAGAAGATAAAAATGTAAATGAGACGACGATTGCTTCGTATATCATTCGCTGGCTCGCGAATGAGCCCAAAATTAGTACCCATTCGATTGAAACACTGCTCGATAATATTGGTAGTATTGAAAATAACGTAATTCCTTCCAAAGAGGTGCCTCTACCAAACGAGCCATTTGGGAAACAGGTGCAAGCGCAGATCTTTCATGGTTATGAGGGGTTACGCTCGGCTACAACGAAACTACTTTTACAGGCAATTAATTCTGAAAAAATCTATAAACGGCTCCTTTTGTATAGTGATGAATCGTTGGATTGGATTTTAGGAGACCCTGAGTATGTAAAGCAATGGAGCTCTCTCATGCATACCTGTATTCAAAAAGGGACCAAAATTGAGATTGTCCATACGTTGACGCGTGAGGTTAATAGTCTCTCGCTTGCTGTGCAACACTGGCTCCCCTTCTATATGAGTGGGGCTATCACCAGTTATTATTATCCTGAAAAACGGGATGATATGTTTAACCATACGGCATTTGTTTTGGAAGATCTGGCAGTTATCTCTTCAACGAGTATCCGAGGAGAACAGGAGGGGACTATTCACTACTCCTATAGTACAGACCCATCATTAGTCCAAGATGCCAAGCTCTCATTTGAGGCCCAACTTAAACTTTGCAAGCCTTTAGTACGTGCCTTCACAGGGGGCGATACTCGCTATTACATAGATCAACAAATATCATTTTTCACTAAGGCCCAAGGTAATGGTGTCAGTATGCAAAGTTTATTGTTAATGGGAATGCCTGTACCGTTGCTTGAGTCTATGTTACTGCGTAATGCTGTTTCTGAAAAAGATCGGAGAACTATCCTTTTACAACAAGAGCAGCGCGTTCTTCTTACCCACTCTCATCTGTTGCACAAGAAATTTCAGCTCATCATGAGCCTTCCCCGCATAACTGATGTACTTAAAGGTTATGTAACAGCCCTGATTCCAGAACTGCTCGCTCAAAAGCAGTTTACCTATCTCCCTATGGAATACCATGCCCATCTACAGGGCCTGATCAGGTTGTTAGAAACATATGAGAATTTAGAAATCTGTATTCTGCCGCAAAAACATATGATTCAAACGGTTCAGCTTTTTGCTGTGAAGAATTCAGGGATGTTAGTATTTAAACATGGTAATCCAAAATTTGTCTTTATTTCTGAACAGAAGGATTTAATTAATGCAGTAATGAGTTTTATACATCAGGAATCGGCACGTATTCCCAAACGAGAACGAAATAAAGAGTATGTTTTACAGAAATTACGGGAATTTTCAAAACGAATTGAAGAGAGAGCAACCGTACGGATGCTCCCCTGAGAGGCGATACTCATGATTTGGCTGTTTCGTGACTAGAAAAAGCTATCTGATACCCATTTTTCATTTTTGACGTCTTTATTTCATTTGCATGAATATTATTTTCATAGTATACTTTGATCATGGAAAATTTTGAGCAACCCCATCTATTAGACTCTGGCTGTATTTATACTATTAAAACTATGTACGATCGCTTTAGTGCCAAAGAAAAAATTATTGCTGACCATATTCTCTCTAATCCGGCTAATGCAGTTCACCCCAGTATCGATCAACTAGCAGAAGAGATAGGTATTTCCGAATCTACGCTCGTTCGCTTTGTACGCAAACTGGGTTATAGTGGGTATCAACGATTTCGCATTGCTCTTGCAACAGAGGCTATTGGGCCTGCTTTGCGGGTCTATGAATCGAGTATCGACAGTGATGCCGATGATATCGAACTAGTATTTGGCAATGCAATGAGTTCCTTAGCTTTAACAAAAGATATTCTTGATCGAAAAGCTGTTGAACAGGTGGCTTCTCTGATGTGTAATGCACAAAAGGTGCTCATCTTTGGGCTTGGAGGTTCTAACATTGTTGCTCAGGATGCTTTCCATAAATTTGTCCGCACAGGGTTGAATTGTGTCATTGCTGAGGATTATCATCTACAGCTAATGTTGGCCAGTCAGAGTTCAAAAGAGTCTGTGGCCCTACTCTTCTCACATTCGGGAACTAATATGGACACGATTGCTATCGCCGAGGAGTTACGTTCACGAGATTGTCCAATAATTACGGTGACAACAGGTGCTCGTTCCTGCCTTGCCCGTATTGCCACTGTGATACTCCCAGTCGCTGTAGCCAGTAGTGGCTTTGTTTCTGAAGCCTTTTCGGCTAGAATTACACAACAGGTAATTATTGATGTATTATATGTTGCCCTACTGAGAAAGTTAGGAGTGGATGCGGTTACGCATCTTGATGCGATGCGAGATGTTATTGCAAAAAGAAAAACCTAAGGCAATAGGAAATTTGCCATTATTATTATTGAATTGGTAGAATACCTACCAATCGTCAGGAGGATTTATATGGGGAAATTACAAGTTCCAGCATCAAAAGTGGTTGAACGTACAGTTCAAGAGAAACCATACGATCTTATTACCTTAGGAGCTTTGGTAACACGGCTCGATCCAGGAATTATTCCATTTGAATATGCTAGTCAGTATGATATGCATGTTTCGGGGGGAGAATTTAATGTTGCCGCAAACCTAGCCCGAGCTTTTGGCCAAAAAACAGCTGTTG
>CAZGDR010000083.1:0-1082 GCA_964524755.1 uncultured Spirochaetaceae bacterium | reverse complement strand
GAAGCTTTTGCAAAAGGTGGATCTGCTAGGATTCAGCGTTAAGTAAAAATTAAGAGAATTTGGCAACGATTTTCGAGGGAGGATACAATGGATACTATACGGTTTGGTCTCATAGGTTATGGGAAAGTGGCCCAAGTGCATGCTCAAGCTTTACTTGAGGCATCGAAGGCTTCACTGGTAGCTGTGTGTGGTCGAAATGCTTCCCGTCGAGATGAATTTGCCGCTCAATGGGGTGTTGCAAGTCGTGAGACGGTAGCCGAAATGGTGGAACTAGATCACGTAGATGCAGTTATCATTGCGACACCTCATCCTCAACACCACGCGGATGCACTGGCTGCATTCGCTGCAGGGTGTCATGTTTTAGTTGAAAAGCCAATGGCGTTGAATGAGGCTGAATGTACAGATATGATTTTGGCAGCGGAACAAGCTGGTAAGGTTCTTTCAGTGGTCAGTCAGCGTCGTTGGATTCCGGCCTGTATGCGCATCCGTGAAGCCATAGATAGTGGAAAACTTGGAACTCCTGCCATCGCTCAAGTTACTGTGTATGGGTGGCGGGATCAGGAATATTACGAGAGTGATCCGTGGCGTGGAAAATGGGATAGTGAAGGTGGTGGTATCGTTATTAACCAAGCTTCTCACCATATAGATCTCATGCAATGGTTTATGGGGCCTGTTACTCGTGTTCATGCGGAATGGGATAATGTAAACCACCCCTATATCGAAGTTGAAGATACTGCAGTAGCCACTGTTCGCTTCGCTAACGGAGGAATGGCGTCCATTCTAGTAAGTAATTCACAGAAGCCTGGTATTTACACTAAAGTGCATGTCCACGGTTCCAGTGGAGCCTCAGTGGGGGTATTAGCCGATCGTGGTCCGATGTTCATCGCCGGTGGGGACAAAGATGAGGTGAATGCTCCGATCAATGATCTTTGGACCATTGAAGGAGAACAAGCGTTATTAGCAACTTTCGTCCAACAGGATGAAGCGTTCTATAAGACACTTAAGGATCCGACTATCTACCTCTTTGCCCGACAGATTGAAGATGTGGTTCGTGCCATTCATGGCAAAACAAAACCGTTAGT
>CAZGDR010000082.1:0-5251 GCA_964524755.1 uncultured Spirochaetaceae bacterium | reverse complement strand
TGTTAAATGCTGGATTACCGCCGGTTCACCTTCCGTTATATGAAAATCTTAGTGCTCATGAGACCACCTCAAAAAAAGAATAATTGAAAATGTAACGTGATGTATATTCCAATATCTCTTAAATTATCGTGATGAAAATCTTATCATAGTTGTATAAATATTCTGAAAATAAACGAGTCTTTATTGTGTGTTTAGAAGAAGGCATTAAATAACAATTACAGTCTGGAGAGATTTCATTACGTCCTGTTGCTGGGCAGAATTGGTGAAAGGTTATTGCTAAATAAACGTGAAGGGGTTGACAACCACCATTCTTGCGGGGTATAAAAGTGACGTTGCGCCGCCTTAGCTCAGTTGGTAGAGCAAAGGACTGAAAATCCTTGTGTCCTCGGTTCAATTCCGAGAGGCGGCAGACGTAAAGGCACTTATCTCTTTAAGAGGTAAGTGCTTATTTATTTATAATCGCTTTCCTCTTGCTTTGCCACAGGGGAGTCGGTACAATCACGACATGAACATGGTAGATCTTTCCGCAAAACATATTCAGGAAGCCATCAATTATGAAACGCTGTTGCTCTGCATAAAGAAAGCGGAATCGTATGTTGAACCTTTGTTTGAGCGTTTAGGAGAGATTGTTCCCCTTTATAATCCCTTACCATTGCACCCAAACACCTATAGCACCGTAACCGGGATCTCTACCGATGATTTACTCACCACCCATTCGCATGTTAAAGCACAGTTTTTTAGGCTAGAGCCGAAAGATATTGTATTAAAACGAGGCGGTCCTTTTTATCCCGAATATGTAGGATCAATTCCAGGGTCTCCTCGCTTTTTATATGCGCGTGGAGATATAAATTTGCTGAGTAAAAAATGTGTGAGTGTCATTGGTACACGCAATCCGAGTGATGAAGGGAAACAGTATACAACCGAGACTGTGCGAGCTTTAGTTGCCCGCGATACGGTCATTGTTTCAGGACTTGCCTTAGGTATCGATGGCATGGCCCACATCACCACTTTGGCCGAGCAGGGATCGACTATCGGAGTATTGGGAACGCCTTTGACTGAGGTCTATCCCAAAGAACATCGTAAATTACAGGAAATCATTGGGCAAAAAGGTTTGCTTCTCTCCCGTTTTTCTCCCGCCACGCAAACGCAAAAATGGCACTTTCTCTTAAGAAATCGTTTAATGAGCTCACTTTCGGTAGGCTCTATTGTGGTGGAAGATCGTGATGGAGGAGGAGCTGTCAAACAAGCTCACTATGCACTAGAACAAGAACGAAAGGTAGTGATCTTCCAACATGTCCTTGATAATCGTTCTCTACTGTGGCCTCGGCGTCTAGCCCTAAAACAGGGTGTTTTAGTGGTAAGGAAACCCCAATCTATTCACGTCAGATTATTTACCTCCGTTCGGGAAGAAAGCATACCGATTGCTTCTTCTAAACAACTCTCTTTATTTGACTTGGCTTGACAATACAAAGCTCCTTGCATAGTATTCAGTCTTATGAAAGCAGACGAACTACGCCAAAAATTTATTGATTTCTTTGTGTCCAAAGACCACACTCAAATTTCTGGAGCTTCTTTGATTCCAGAAAATGATCCAACCGTTTTGTTTACCACAGCCGGAATGCATCCCCTCGTCCCTTATATTTTGGGACAAGAGCATCCTGCAGGTACCCGTTTAGTCGATTACCAGAAATGTATTCGTACTGGTGATATCGATGTAGTAGGGGATCCTCACCATCTCACCTTTTTTGAAATGTTGGGGAATTGGTCATTAGGTGACTACTTTAAAGAAGAGGCTATCCGTTATAGTTACGAGTTTTTAATTGACTGGTTAAAGATTGACCCCGATACACTATCGGTGACAGTCTTCGCTGGAGATGACGAAGTCCCTCGCGATGAAGAATCTGCAGCGGTGTGGCGAAGCCTTGGTATCCCAGACTCAAGGATTTATTTCTTACCCCGTGAAGATAACTGGTGGGGGCCAGCCGGTGAGGTTGGACCTTGTGGGCCAGATACTGAAATGTTTATCGATACTGGGCGTGAAGCCTGTGGCCCCGCGTGTCGCCCTGGGTGCAGTTGTGGTAAGTATTTTGAGATTTGGAATGATGTATTCATGGGATATCTCAAGACAGCTGAAGGCACCTACGTAGAAATGGAGCGTAAGTGTGTCGATACAGGAATGGGGATAGAGCGTACTATTGCGGTCTTGCAGGGAAAAACCTCTGTATACGAGACTGAAGTTTTTACCCCAATTATTGAACAGATCTCAAAACTCAGTGATGTAGCCTACGGTGAAGATGAATCACAAGATATTTCACTACGCATAATTGCCGATCATGTGCGTACCAGTGTTTTCATTCTTGGCGATCAACGCGGCGTCAAGCCCTCAAATGTAGGACAGGGATATATTCTTCGGCGACTCATCCGTCGCGCAGTGAGGCATGGTAGGAAGCTTGACATTGCCGGAAAGTTCCTTGCTTCTTTGGCTACAATAGTTGTCGATATGTACAGTGCAGTATACCCCGAATTAGTTGAAAATCGTGAATTCGTGATGCGAGAGTTGGGCTTAGAAGAAGAGAAATTCTCTACAACTTTGCAAAAAGGGGAACATGAGTTTGAGAAAATGTTACCTAATTTACTCAAAGGTAAAAATAGAGTAATTAATGGTCGTGTTGCATTTAAGTTGTATGACACCTATGGTTTTCCCATTGAATTAACTGAAGAATTAGCTGCTGAACATGGTTTTACTGTAGATATGGATGGTTTTAATGCAGCCTTTCAGAAGCACCAAGAAATTTCACGTGCTGGTGCAGAAAAACAATTTAAGGGTGGCTTAGCAGACCAAAGTGAACTTACCACTGCGTTACATACAGCCACACACCTCTTACATCAAGCCTTAAGGAGTGTACTGGGGGACCATGTTGGTCAAAAAGGTTCTAATATTACCCCGCAAAGATTGCGCTTTGATTTTACCCACGAAGGGGCAATGACTCCAGAAGAAATAAAAGAGGTGGAAGACCTAGTAAATGATGTTATTGCACGTGATCTACCAGTGACCCACGCCACCATGAGCATTGAAGAGGCTAAGGAACAAGGTGCCATTGCTTTCTTTGAGAGCAAATATGGAGAACAAGTCACAGTCTACAGCGTTGGAGATTTTTCAAAGGAAGTTTGTGGAGGTCCCCATGTGGAACGTACAGGGACTATGGGTCATTTCTCAATTAAAAAAGAACAATCTTCTTCAGCTGGAGTGCGACGTATTCGAGCAACTTTAACAAAAAAATAACTTTATAGAGATACACTATAGGCCCCTCTTCAGCATGCTGGAGAGGGGCCTTTTGCCAATATCTCCTCTTTTTTTCAATAAGATAACATAGGGTGTGACTATTTCCTTGAAAATACTTGACAACCACTATGTTACACCCGAAAATGAACCATGGTAATTATAATGCTGTACAGAATGCAGCAACAAGGAGGATGGGATGAAAAAGGCTCTGATAATAACACTGTTAATTTTGGTGATAACTAGTACTGCTGTATTCGCAGCACAACCAAGGGAAGGATTTGGGGCCGGTTTATCCCTGCAAGTTCCTTTTGGGATTGGTGCTGTAGGAGAATATAATTTTGGGGTGGCGACAGCGAATGTCTCTATAGGTTACGTATTTAATTCCTTCCACATTGGATTAGGTGGTGATTATATCTTACCTGGGTTGTTTGTAAATGATGCAATGGGTTTAGATTTACAAGCTAGTGTAGGCGCGAAATTAGATATGGGGTTCTTCAAAGGTGGAAATATAATTGGAATTGGATTCCCAATTTCCCTCTCCCATTATCTAGGAAGTGTGCCTCTAAAGATTTTCACTCGTGCTGTACCTGAATTAATTATAGCTGGAGGAGTTTCTTTATGGATGCGTGGTGAAGTTGGTGCTATGTACCTATTCTAGGGTATCTATCCTTCTTTATTGTTCTATCAGCCACTTCAAGCAGGTGGCTGTTATACTATAGATGTGGTGATGGATATTCTCTCTTGGGCATTTCCAATGTCAATGATAGACTGCCAGGGCCAGTTGAGGACGGCAGAGATGCCTAGAAGTTCTCGTAGGTGGCAGTTGGCTATTGCCCGGTGGATATATTCCTTTTGGGTTTCTTGTAGTGTAGTGTGGGCTCTGGTTTGTAACAACTGCACTTGAACAGCATCTAAGGGTATCCATTCTTCGGTAATCCCTAATTCAATTTCTTCATCAGTTCTGCTAGTGTCTCCACGTTGGTCATAAAAGTCAGCTCGGAGGTATACGTGCTCAAAGCGGAGGATTCCATCGTAGAATTCCCTCACCATAGCCACGGGATCATGGGCAGTGATACATAGGCCCAGTTCTTCACTGCATTCCCGTTCAGCGCATGCTTGCGGTGTTTCTTCAGCTTCAAATCCTCCTCCTGGTAAGACATACTGGTGGCGATTTTTCAAATAAGAGAAGACTAATGAATTGTTCTTTACGACCACAGCACGACAAGTGCGGCGAAACCAAGGGTCTGAACTCGCCTGGGTCCCGCTATGAGAGGTGTCATAAAGAGTGAATTGTATAATACTAGGCCTCTGTATCGGATAGGGGGACAGCTAGTTGACCACAAGCACCATTAACCCCTCTTCCCCGAGAGAATCTTCTCGTGTAGGGGACTCCTAGAGCATCCAGTTCTCTTGTAAAGCTAGTGATTTCCCTGTTCGTTGGTGTTTCCCAATCAAGCTCTGCAGCAGGGTTCCATGGAATGAGGTTGACGATAACATCTAGACCTCGGATGAAATTAGCTAACTTTTTAGCATCTTCAGCGCCCGTATTGTAGTCACGCAAGAGCACATATTCGAGAGTGAACCGTTTACCAATTACATTCTGATAATGCAACAATGTTGATTTTAGGGCATCGAGTGGGTACGCTTTATTTACGGGCATAAGTTCAGATCGTTGATTATTGTCTGCAGTTACTAAAGAGACGGCTAATCTCACCGGTAAGTTAAGCTCGGTTAATTGTTCAATGCCCGGAATGAGGCCACAGGTACTGATAGTAATACGGCGGAGGCCGATATCAAACCCATTTTCGTCGTGGATATAATTGATGGCTTGAATCACCTCGGTGAGGTTCGCTAGCGGTTCGCCCATCCCCATAAATACTATATGGGAAGTGTCGGGAGCGATCCTGCGTAGATGTACGAACTGTTCTATAATCTCAAAGGCTTGTAAGTCTCTCACTAAGCCCATGG
>CAZGDR010000081.1:0-5381 GCA_964524755.1 uncultured Spirochaetaceae bacterium | reverse complement strand
TCTTAGTGCATCAACACTCACTATGTCCACAGGAGAAACATTTACGGCACCCTTCAATATTAACAAAAGTCACGTTTCCACAAACGGGGCAGATATCGGGAGTTACTCTTGCTACAGCTTCAGGACGCAGATCAAGACTGAACTGCTTAGCGGCTAAATCGATATCTTCTTCATCAGGTAGAGGTGGATACGAACTATCATCGTTATCAATGCCGATGTGTTCTTCCAGAACCTGCGCCACAGCATCGGGCAGACTCATCACCCGGTTCTTACCAAAGCCCATCGGACGCCCCGAACCAATACCTCGCAACTGAGCAATTACTGATTGTGCCCGTTGCCGCGGTGTTAAAGGACTAGGCATGCGTAGGATAAGACTAATTAAACGCCCCAATCCTTCTGCATCAGCCGAGACATCAGAACCAACTTTTGCAACATTAATAAAAACTTCAAATGGTTCGCCATAGGGACCTCCATCGGAATTCACTGTAATGTAAGCCGTTCCGATCGGAGTCGCCTTGCGGTAGGTAGTTCCATGTAATACTGTAGATCGAATCCGAGCTTTGGGTTCTTCAATCAGATCTGTCGCCATCTCGGCTTCCGATTCTTTTGATTTTGCAATTAAAACCTGAGTATCACGGGACCCATCTCGGTAGGTAGTTCCTCCCTTACACCCTAGATCATACAACAGTTCATACAATTTCCCCGTCTGTTCCACAGTATACTCAGCAGGAGTGTTCCCCGTTTTAGAAATACTGGAATCGACCCATTTCTGGATTGCAGCCTGAACTCGCACATGCCCTTCTGGTTCCAAATCCATAGCCGAGACAAAATAGTCCGGTTTTTCTTTACCTGGATTTTCTTTAATCCATTCATCGTATACGGCAACACGTTCAATATTTGACCCCATGCGCCCGACACGTTCCCATTCCCAAAAATAGTAAGGCTCAATCCCGGTACTCGTTCCTACCATAGTACCCGTAGTTCCAGTAGGAGCTTGTGTTAACAATGTCACATTGCGGATACCCTTCTCAGCAATGAGAGATCTCACTTCTTCCGGAAGCTGTTGCATGAAACCACTTTGGAGAAATTTTTCAGCATCAAACATGGGAAAAGTCCCCTTCTCTTCAGCGATTTCCGCACTGGCTGTATAGGCTTCAACACAAATAAACTTGTAGAGTTCATCAATAAATTCTATAGACTTATCACTACCGTAGGCTAGTTCAAGCTTGATCAACATATCAGCGAGTCCCATAGTACCTAAGCCGACTCGTCGTTCCGATAGTTGTTGTTCCTTATTTTCATCATAAAAATAGGGGGTATCATCTATTACATTATCGAGAAAGCGGATAGATCCGCGTACTGTGCGTCCCAAATCATCCCACAGAACTCTCTTTTTATGGACAAATTGAGAAAGATTCACGGAACCAAGATTACATACCCCCCACGGTGGTAATCCTTGTTCCCCACAGGGGTTTGTACATTGAATACTATTGTAATACCAGGAGTTGGACATTTTATTATAACGATCCATAAAAAACACCCCAGGCTCAGCTGAAGCCCAAGCACTTTCAATGATCGCTTGCCAAATTTCCTTGGCCTTCAACGTCTGATAGGGAATGACACGTTTGCCCAAAGCTTTCCAACGGACCAAATCTCCATCCCATAACTCATTGTATTCAGGATCATTCGTATCGGGAAAATAGGTTACCCAATCTTCATCTGCACGAACAGCTTCCATGAACTCATCGGTAATACCCACACTGATATTGGCATTTACAATCTTATCCATTTCCCGCTTACTATTAATAAAATCAAGGATATCAGGATGCCAGATATTAAGAATAAGCATCAGTGCCCCACGGCGGGAACCACCTTGTTCAATCAATCCAGTGACAAAACTAAAGAGCGCACCCCATGAAACCGAACCACTGGAACGACCATTGACGCCCTTTACATAAGCATGACGAGGACGCAAAGATGAAAGGTTTAACCCAACGCCACCTCCACGAGACATGATTTCAGTCATTTGTCCTAAAGAGTTAATAATCCCACCACGACTATCTTTCGGCGAAGGAATTACGTAACAGTTAAAATAAGTTAAGTTTTGATCCGTCCCTGCTCCAGTGAGAATACGCCCCCCAGGTACAAACTTCCAATCCTGTAAAAGCCATTTAAACTCTTTTTCCCAATAGGCCCGCTTTGCCGGTTTTTCCTGACTGGCAATTCCCTTCGCTACACGTGTTAACATCTGAGAGGGGTCCGTTTCTATGGGTTTATCTAGATTGTCACGGGAAGCACTAATTTCAGTCCCATCTTCTAGTAAAACAGTCACGTCATCATCATCGATGGAGACTATGTTTCCAATCTCCCGTTGTCCTGTCTGTGAGTTGCTGACTACAACAACGAGATCACCTACTTGTACTGTATTTTTTTTCCCATCCTTTTGTGCATAACGATCAAGAAAAATCTTACGCCCAAGAGGTGAGAGTTCATTTTTTATGGTAGCCACAATGATCCCTCCAATAAAGTTTCACCCACTTGTGTGGGCGGTTTTCACCATAGCATATTCCCATCTAGCACGCAAGTCTAAACACCGACAGATAGCGTACAATCATACATTGAGACACTATATATAGTGTATACGTATAACTTCTATGGCAATTCTATATGTATGAAAAATTATTAAAATTGGTCCATATCTCGACACAGAGCATACAATAGAGCGATCAAATTATGGTAGTCTGAAAGAGAAATTAAACAGTTATGACTATGCGCATAGCGTACTGGAACTCCAGTTACTATACTGGGAATACCGCAATCAGCTAAGGCCAAAACCATAGCATCGGTACCACCACCTTTTCTGATCGCTTCCTGAATTGGAATGGAATCTTTTTTTGCAACAGCTTTTGCAAGACCAAGCAATTTGGGATGCCCAATATGAGTAGGATCAAATACTCTTACATGCACACCTTTACCCACACAAGTTTGTGGGTGGACAGGACCACCAGGAATATCATCAGCCGGAGCTCCTTCAACTACAATAACAGCATCAGAAGTAATGGTATTGGCAAGAACTTTTGCTCCGCGCGTACCAACTTCCTCCTGCACCGTAAAGGCTAAGCTCACCGTTGCTTCAATTGGATATTTCACTAAGCGCTTACCAAGCTCAATCAAAGCAGCCACTCCAGCACGATCATCAAAAGCTTTCGACATGAGAGAGTTGCTTTGAGATATATAGCGAAAATTCGTAACGGGCAGAACTAAGCACCCCGGTCTAATAGTAAAAACAGATTCCACTTCCTCCTTTGAGGCCGCCCCTATATCTATAAACAAGGCTTCTAATTCTGGAACTTGTGGAGGTGCTCCTTTCTTCGAAAAATGGGGCGAAAGCTGGCCTATTATTCCAGGAACTTTCTCTTTATTCACCGTTAAGACTTCGACCGGCGACGAAGGGAGAGTAATCGTATTCCACCCTCCAATCGGGACGAACCGTAGAAAGCCATTTTCGAGCACTTCGCTTACCATGAAACCTATCTCATCTTGGTGGGCTGCCAATAAGATATGAGGCTTTTGCGGATTGGCTCCTGGAATCTCACAGATAATATTCCCAATTCGGTCGGTAGTCAAAGAACCGACCGAAGCCAGAGAATCCCTAATAACATCTCCCACGGGTTGTTCAAACCCGCTAGGAGCACCAAGTAACGTTAGTTTTTCAATTAAAGCGATCGATGTTTCGTTCATAAAACGATTATAAGAAAAGAGAGCTCACAATACAAGAGAAGAGGACTAATATCCTAATTCCAGCATGGCATCGGCAACTTTCTTAAACCCTGCAATATTGGCCCCTTTAACGTAGTTACAATACCCATCAGACTCTTCACCGTAGGGAAGACAAGCTCCATGGATCTGCTTCATAATCCCTTGCAACTTTTCGTCTACCTCAGCTGCAGACCATCGGAGCTTCATAGCGTTCTGAGCCATCTCTAACCCAGAGACCGCAACTCCACCAGCATTAACAGCTTTGCCTGGGGCATAGGGGATTTTATGTTTAATAAAATAGTTTTCTGCGTCGTTCGTACACCCCATGTTCGAGGTCTCCAACACATACTTAACTCCATTTTCGATCAACGTCTTAGCATCTTCGAGGTTTAACTCGTTCTGAATAGCACACGGAAAAGCCATGTCGACAGCAGCTTCCCAAGGTTTTTTGCGAGGGATGAATTGAGCGCCAAACTTCGCTGCATAGGGGGCCACGACATCATTATTAGAAAGGCGAAGTTGGACCATATAATCCCATTTCTCCTGAGTGTTAACCCCTTCTTCATCGAGGATGTAACCATCAGGACCGCTAATTGTGACCACTTTAGCACCTAACTCGGCCGCCTTACGAGCGACACCCCAAGCTACATTGCCAAACCCTGAAATGGCAATTCTTTTCCCTTTAAGTGTGTCGCCATATTTCTTGACCATCTCATCTGCAAAATAGACAGCTCCAAATCCAGCAGCTTCAGGCCGAATCAAAGAACCGCCCCAATAAGCCCCTTTCCCGGTTAACACCCCTGAGTTTTCATCTCTAATGCGCTTATATTGACCATAGAGATAGCCAATCTCACGTGCACCGACCCCAATATCTCCGGCAGGGATGTCAGTGTCAGGTCCTATATATTTCTGTAATTGGGTCATGAATGAGCGACAAAAACGGAGAATTTCATTGCTAGATTTCCCGCGAGGACTAAAGTCAGATCCACCTTTAGCGCCTCCTAGCGGCAAGGTAGTCAAACTGTTCTTAAAGGTCTGTTCAAAACCAAGGAATTTAAAAGAACCTAGCGTCACACTTGAATGGAACCGCAGACCTCCCTTATAGGGGCCTAAGGTGTTGTTAAACTGGACACGATACCCGCGATTGACTTGGACATCCCCGTTATCATCTTCCCACTCTACTTTAAAACTAACAACACGATCTGGCTCGGTTATTCTTTCAAGAATCTTCGCATGTACATAGGCAGGATTATCATTAACAACATCGATAATAGACTCAACAACTCCAGACACAGCTTGAATAAATTCGGGCTCTGCTGGATTACGGCGCTCTAAATTAGCCATAAACTCTTCATACTTATACATACAACCTCCATAGTTGAAACACGTATCGCAAAGATTACTTTAGCGCAAAATGTAAATAGATTATCGTTTAAAGTCAATAGCTACATGTTTTTAGTTTTGCAATAATTCATCAATTCCATACAATCATATAAAAAATTTTGCTTTAACAGTAAATTGGAAAGTAAATATTTATACAAAAAGCATATTATTTTAAGAATGACACCGCCTGTGTCAATACAAGTTCGCAATTTCATGTTGAATAAGTCATGAGAAGCCAC
>CAZGDR010000080.1:0-5594 GCA_964524755.1 uncultured Spirochaetaceae bacterium | reverse complement strand
TTATCGAAGAATTCAACATCTTGGTTTATGTAGAAAATTCCATGTTTATGGCCTTCTGTGATAGATTGGAGAGTAATTTCTTTCTTTTCGTTTAAAATTATTTTCCCACTATCGAGAAAGTGCCATCCACAGAGCAACTTCATTAGCGTTGATTTACCAGATCCATTTTCACCTACAATAACATGTACTTCGCCATAATGAAGGTCAATTGAGACATTCTTTAAAGAAAAATCTTTAAACGATTTATTCAGATTTACAGCTTGTAATGCTATCGTATTTGTATTCATCTAGTACCCTCAAAAGGAGCTGCAGACGTAAATAGCGCTATATTGTTTGAAAAAAGTTTCTCTTTATATTCATCACTCACTTCATTATCGGTAATAACCCTTTTAGCCAGAGAAACCTTCCCCAATAAAAAGAATGCACTCGTATTAAAGCGTTTGGAAGGACAGATAAAAGTTACATTTTCACATAACTGCATTGCTTTTAAGATGAGGTCTGCTTTTTCTTGACTATGTACTGTTGCTTGCAAGGAGGCGTTAATCCCATCAACTTCTACAAAAAGATGGTGGACAAAGAACCTTTCCATACTAAGAAGGGTGATGGAACCATAGAGCGCTATGTCAGTTTTGTGCAAATCGCCACCAAGTAAGACCACCTGGTTGTTTGGCTGTAAAGCAATTTTTAAGGCAATTGTGACATCGTTGGTGAGTACCTTCACCTGTTTTCTCTCATCTAAGCGAGAAGCTATGATTGCATTTGTCTCACCATTAGTCAGCATGATAACATCTCCATCCTCAATAAACTTAAGGGCGGCAGTCGCAATCTTATCGTAATAGGCCGTATCCTCTGCTGGTTCAAACAGGGTAAAGAGATCATGCTGTTCACTACTACTGTTGAGAATGGCCCCACCATGCGTTCTAGTAAGGAGCCCTTCTTTCTCAAGGAATTCAAGGTCTCGGCGTACTGTTACCTCTGAGACATCTAAAATCCTACTGAGCTCCTGTACTTGCACTTGATTATGTTCTTTTAAATACTCTTTTATGATCCGTTTTCTTTCAATTGCGTACATCTGATACCTACTGTTTTGATTATACGGAGGTTATATTCACATATCAATAGAGAAAAATCAAATGAAAGTAAAAATAAAAATAATACTTGACTTGTGAAAACTTATACTCACATAATATACACAAACGAAAGAAAACAGTTTCGTATTCGTTCGAATACATGATGTAATGCTTTCGTAATCATATAAAGGAGTGAAATATGAAGAAAGTTTTGTTTGTTTCTCTGTTGTTAATTGTCCTCACGGCCCTAGTTGTGAGCCCAATTTTCGGCGCTGGCCAAGCAGAGGCTGGTGCAAAAAAAGTTGTAGGGATTGCGATGCCTACACAATCTTCGCAAAGATGGATTCAAGATGGAAACTACATGAAAGACATTTTGGAGGAGCGGGGTTATAAGGTAGATTTACAATATGCAGAAGATAATATTGACGCACAAGTTTCACAAATTGAGAACATGATCGTGAAAGGTGCTGACGTCCTTGTTATCGCATCCATTGACGGTGAATCGCTTACAAACGTGTTAGACCAAGCTGCCGAAAATAATGTGAAGGTCATTGCTTACGATAGACTCATCAAAAACTCTCCACATGTAAGTTACTACGCCACATTTGATAACTTTTTAGTAGGTGTCCAACAAGGCGAATATATCGAAAAAGCATTGGACTTAAAGAGTGGAAAAGGTCCTTTCAACATTGAACTCTTTGGTGGGTCGCCTGATGACACTAACGCCTACTACTTCTTCGATGGCGGAATGAGTGTGTTACAACCTTATATAGATAAGGGTCAACTTGTAGTTGTGTCCGGCCAAACAGACTTTGGTAAAGTCGCAACATTACGCTGGGACGGAGCTACTGCACAACAGAGAATGGATAACATCCTCACAGCTCATTATACCGACAAAAAAATTCACGCAGTACTTTCTCCGTATGACGGAATCTCGATTGGAATTCTCTCTTCATTAAAGAGCGTTGGCTATAGTGCTAAAACTGGTATGCCTATTGTTACTGGTCAGGATGCTGAAATCCCCTCCATTAAATCCATATTTGCAGGTGAACAGGCCCACACTGTATTCAAAGATACGAGAACATTAGCAAAGAGAGCCTCTGACATGGTAGATGCAGTTCTCAAAGGAACAACGCCAGAAATCAATGACACAACGACCTATGATAATGGAGTATTTATTGTTCCTTCATACCTAGAAGTTCCTGTTTCTGTTGATATTAACAACTGGGAAGCAGCTCTTATCGACACAGGATACTACACCAAAAAACAACTCGGTTTATAAGAGCAAATCATGGGGTGCCTTATCAAGAAGGCACCCATCTATTGATTTGGTACGCATCAGTCAAAAAGGTTGAAATATGTCAAAAGTTATCCTTAAAATGGAAGAGATTACCAAGGAATTTACTGGAGTCAAAGCCTTAGATAAAGTCTCTATGGAAGTTCGAGAAGGAGAGATACATGCTCTAGTTGGAGAAAACGGAGCTGGTAAATCAACTCTCATGAACGTTCTTTCCGGTGTATACCCAATCGGAACGTACACAGGCAATATCATTTTCCAGGGTAAACACTGTTCATTTAAATCCATTAAAGATAGTGAAGAATTAGGGATAGTAATTATTCACCAAGAATTAGCACTCATCCCCGATCTTTCGATTAGTGAAAATATATTCTTAGGTAATGAACAAGCTACGAAAGGAATCATTAACTGGAATACTACGTCCAGAGAAGCCATGAAATTATTACGGAAAGTAGGCCTAGGTGAAAACCCAGGGACACTTATCCGTGATATTGGCGTGGGCAAACAACAACTTGTAGAGATTGCTAAGGCCCTCTCAAAACACGTGAAGCTTCTCATTCTTGATGAGCCTACAGCCGCATTAAATGATGAAGAGTCAACAAAACTATTAAATCTGCTATTAGGTTTAAAAAAAGCAGGAGTTACCAGTATCCTTATTTCCCATAAGCTCAATGAAGTTGAGCGGGTGGCTGACCAAATCACCATTATTCGTGACGGGGCAGTTATTGAAACCATTAATAAAAAGGAAGAAGAGATACACGAAGATCGCATTGTGCGAAGCATGGTGGGTCGGTCTATTACAGACAGATGGCCTAAACGGAAACACACAGTGGGCAAAGAAGTTTTTAGAGTTGATAACTGGTCTGTTTATGATACCCTACAAGAAGATAAGAAAGTTATTAAAGATGTCTCTTTTTATGTAGGAGCAGGAGAAGTGGTGGGATTCGCCGGACTCATGGGAGCAGGTAGAACAGAAATTGCGATGAGTGTTTTCGGTAGATCGTATGGGAAAAAGCATTCAGGTTCTATATATAAGGATGGTAACCCCATCTCGATAATGAATGTCAGTGATGCTATCAACAATAAAATTGCCTACGTAACCGAAGATAGAAAGCAATATGGGTTAGTAATTATTAATGATATTAAAACAAACATAAGTTTAGCTAATTTAAAAAAAATAGCCCCTAGAGGAGTTCTAAATCTTAACGATGAAATAAGATGGGCTAACTTTTATAGAGACCAACTAGCTGTACGATGTACAGGTGTACACCAAGTAGTAGAAAGCCTTTCGGGTGGTAATCAACAGAAAGTAGTCTTAAGCAAGTGGCTCATGACTGATGCTGATGTCTTTCTCCTTGATGAACCGACAAGAGGCATAGACGTTGGTGCTAAATATGAAATCTATACAATTATCAACAAACTTGCCTCTGAAGGGAAAGGAATTGTGATGATTAGTAGCGAGCTCCCCGAGCTCCTTGGTATGTGTGATCGAATTTATGTAGTAAACGATGGCCAAGTAATTGGATGTCTAAATAACAAGGAAGCAAATCAAGAGACCATTATGAAAACTATAATACGACATCAGAAAGCGACAGTGAAGGAGTAGCGCATGTCATCGATTCTTAAAACAATAAAGAAAAATATTAGAAAAAACGGGATGTTTACAGCCCTTGTATTCATCATGATTCTATTCCAGATACTTACAGATGGTATTTTGTTTAGGTCAATGAATATTAATAATATCGTGCTCCAAAATGCCTATGTACTTATATTAGCAACTGGCATGTTGCTCTGTATTTTAACCGGAAACATTGACTTGTCTGTTGGGTCTGTCGTGGCCTTTGTAGGAGCGGTGTCGGCTATTATGATGGTTGATTGGCATTTCCCTGTTGCCCTCACGATTCTTGCCGCCCTCATAATTGGGATATTAGTTGGAGCATTCCATGGCTACTTTATTGCATATATGCGAATTCCAGCATTTATTGTCACCTTAGCCGGAATGTTAATCTGGCGTGGTTTGACTATGGTCATTCTCCAAGGCCAAACAAAAGCTCCATTTCCAAAATCATTTCAGGCTATTGCTGCTGGGTATTTACCAGGACGGGATGTGAGGATTGGCGGACTTAATGTATTAGCTTTAGCTTTTGGCATTATCATCTCGATAGGGTTTATCATTATGGTCCTGCAAAACCGAAAAACTCAAAAGAAATACGATTTTGGTGCCGCCCCGCTCTGGGCCGATATTTCAAAAATTGTTTTGATAATTATCGGCATAAATCTATTGACAGTTAGTTTAGCTAATTACAATGGAATCCCTATAATCCTCATCCTCCTCGTTCTATTAATTGTTATCTATACGTTTATTACACAACGCACAATTATTGGACGCCACATTTATGCCTTAGGGGGGAATGAGAAAGCAGCTCAACTCTCTGGGGTAAAAACCAAAAAGGTTATGTTCCTTGTCTATACAAACATGGGGTTACTTTCGGCCCTTGCCGGATTGGTTGTTGCGGGAAGACTGAATGCCGCTACCCCTAAAGCGGGAACGATGTTTGAACTTGATGCTATCGCTTCTTGTTTTATTGGTGGAGCAAGTGCGAGCGGTGGAATCGGGACTATTGTTGGAGCTATTGTGGGGGGGCTTGTCATGGGTGTCCTCAATAACGGGATGTCCATAATGGGAGTTAGTGTAGACTGGCAGCAAACGATTAAAGGCCTCGTTCTACTCGGTGCAGTTCTTTTTGACGTCACCACCAAGAATAAAGGTAGAAACTAAGTCAATACCTTCACTGTAACAAAACCCCTAATACAATTCTATGTTGTTAGGGGTTTTGTACTTATAGCTCGGACGAGGTAAAAGTCTCCGCCTACAACAAAAGTTGTAATGCCGCGCTTGAGGATAAATCTTTACATTAATCGGTAGTAACAAAACAATATATTTTCGAGCTATAGGTATCAGGAGGCATAGCATAATATTGGGTACCACTAGCGATATATATCCGTATTTCGCCATAGATTTCATAATTTTCAAGACTACTACTAGCGGGGAACTTATCATTGTTGACGAAATAAGAGTAATAGATCCACCTGGTGTAATGGAGTTGTATGCTACATAATAGCGGAACGAGTTATTTTTGTTTGAACTAAAATAAAAATTTGTTGAATTAAGCCAGCCATACATTCAGGACAAACGGGGCACTAGATGAAGTCGTTCTTCTCTCGAC
>CAZGDR010000079.1:0-5598 GCA_964524755.1 uncultured Spirochaetaceae bacterium | reverse complement strand
ATTCTCTTGAATTTAAGCTGGACTGGTGATACTGTTCTCATATGTATTGGTGAAGGGGAAGCCGTGAGATTAGTAACCGAAAGGGCTTCCTCTTCCTTTCTCCTTCAGGGATTCTCTCCCTAGTCTCACTCTATTAAACCACAGTTTTATCCATACAGGAGTAAATCATTTGAGGATAGATTGGAATAATTCATATTCGGGCTAGTGTGTGATAGATATACTTCTAAGCTTTAATAGTGTTATTCCAAAAATCGTGATATCCTTAAGTTCACTATCTTCTAGGGGGGGTGTATGAAAGCTAAAGTTGATAGAGATGCATGTATTGGATGTGAGCTTTGCGTTACAATATGTCCTGAGGTGTTTGAAATGGATGAGGAGCAAATAGCAATAGTAATTGCAAACCCAGTCCCTTCAGATGTTGAGGACGCAGCCCGGGAAGCAGAAGATAATTGCCCTACAGCTGCCATCAGTATAGAAGAGTAACTACAGCATAAATTATTTTACAGTTTACGCTTCTCAACCAAACATCTCATAATATCTAGTCACATTACCATTTTAATTTATGGTTTGAAGTAAGAAGATTGACAGTCGTATTGCATGTGATACTATATAGACAACACTTTGGCACTACATGTGTAGATGAGCGAGCTGAAATCATCAACCTTGGGGCAGAGGTTTTTTGGGTGTATTATTCAAAAAGAATCTAGTTCAATGGTAAAAAGAATAAATTAGTTTTAATATTATACACCTAAGATGTTTATCTGAATAAAAGGAGTGTTATATGGGAACCACCCCCCTGTTAGAAATTGAAAATATTTCTAAAAACTTTCCAGGAGTTAAAGCTCTGCAAAATGTTGAACTCGCCATAAATAAAGGGGAAATCCATGCTTTAATAGGAGAAAACGGGGCGGGGAAATCTACTTTGATTAAAATTCTATCAGGGGTATACCAACCCGAACCTGATGGAATAATAAAAATGGGTGATGAAATATTAACTAATTTAGACCCTCTTATTTCTCTGCATCACGGAATAGTTGTAATTTATCAAGACTTTTCACTGTTTCCAAACTTGTCTGTCTTAGAGAATATTACCCTAGGAAGATATGTTGAACAGGATAAACGCTTAGTCAATTATAACGAGATGCAGAGCGTGGCAAAGGAGATGTTACAACAGCTCGATGTTGATAACATAGACTTGGATGTGCCTCTAGGCGATCTCTCAGTGGCCCGACAACAACTTGTAGCAATTGCTCGAGCATTGGCAAATAATGCCAAATTACTCATTCTTGATGAGCCTACGTCCTCCTTATCAAATACCGAAGTTCAAAAATTATTTCAAATCATGTTTTCTCTCAAAGCGAGAGGAATCTCCATGCTTTTTATCAGTCATAAGCTCGATGAGGTATTTGAGATCTCCGATAGATTCTCTGTTTTACGAGATGGCAAGTATGTAGGGACCTATAATGCCGATGAATTGGATGAAAGTCAGCTTATAGCACTGATGGTTGGAAGGCAAATCAGTTATACGATGTACCCTAAACGCCACCTTGATGAACCGCTCCTTGAGATCCAAAATTTTACTAAGAAAGGGAACTTTAAAGATATTAACTTTACGTTACATCGTGGCGAAGTGTTGGGAATCACGGGCTTAGTTGGTGCCGGGCGAACTGAGGTAGTTAAATCAATTTTTGGGCTTAATACGGCAGATGAGGGAGTACTTCTGCTTGAAGGGAAGGAGATATCAATCAAAACACCTACAGAAGCTATGGATACGGGGATTGCTTTTATTCCGGAGAATCGACTTTTAGAAGGACTAGTACTAAAGAAATCTACCAGAGAGAATTTAGCTCTCACACTCCTTGAATCCTTAAGTAATAAATTGGGGTTAATAAATCAAACCAAAAGAGAAAAATTAGTAAAGACATGGATAAAAAAATTAGAAATACGTCCCGATAACCCGAGCCTCTTGACGGCAAAACTTTCAGGAGGAAATCAACAACGGGTTGTAATTGCAAAATGGCTGGCAACAGAGCCTAAAATACTCATTGTAGACGAACCCACAAATGGAATTGATGTCGGAGCAAAAGCTGAAATACATAAATTATTGCGCTCCTTGGCCGAAGCCGGCTTAGGAATTATTGTAGTCTCCTCTGAATTGCCTGAAATTCTAGCTATATGTGACAGAGTGGTGGTAATGAGACGGGGAAGGGTGACTGCAAAGATGTTTTGTGAAGGTCTCAGTCAAGAAGACATTATGAGTAAAGCAATATGAGGAAATGTATGAACAAACTAAAGAAGATGAAAGAATTGCCTCTATTAATAATACTTATTCTAATATCAGTTGTTATTGCCATAATAAATCCAGCCTTTCTCACAGCCGAAAACTTTCTAGATCTTCTAAAAGGTAATCTAGTTCTCGCGATGATGGCGATGGGGATGTTGATTGTTTTATTAACGGGAGGCATAGACGTCTCAGTAGCATCAGTTATTACCGCAGTCACGGTCATACTTGGCCAATCTTTGGTTTACTTTACGCAAAATATTTTTCTAGTTGTAATTATTGCCTGTGTTGCGGGAATTCTTATGGGCCTGATTAATGGCCTGTTAATTTCCACTTTGAAAATTCCTCCGATTGTAGCAACGCTGGGAACAATGAGTATGATTTTGGGTATCGTGTTGTACACTACTAATGGTAACTGGATTACGGGAATACCCCAAAATTTTATAGACTTTGGAAGAATTGTTCTTTTACCAAAAACTCTCGCTGATGGTCGAGTTATTGGAATTCCGATTCAAGTTATATTTCTTATCCCAATCATAGTTCTCACGTGGTTCGTTTTAAAACATACCGTAATAGGACGTGGGATTTATGCCCTTGGTGGCAATCTCGAATCAGCAGAAAGGATGGGGTTTAAAACAAATAGAATCATTATATTTGTATATGCATTTGAGGGCTTTATTATTGGCCTTGCCGCTGTTGCTCATACTTCTATTATGAGGCAGGTCGACCCGAATGCTTTTCTTGGCTTTGAGATGCAAGTCATTGCAGCCGTAGTATTGGGAGGGGCTAGTGTTTTAGGTGGTTACGGTTCTGTGTTTGGGACACTTATTGGTGTTTCTCTTTTTAGTGTTATTAATAATGGGATGATCCTCGCGCGTATTCCTACTTTCTGGCAAAAAATTGTTGTTGGTCTCATTATTATTTCTTCGATTAGTGCCGATATGATTCAAAAACAACGAGATGAAAAATTGAAGGTACGAGTGGATGTTGAAGAGGAGAGCACATACAATGTTTAAACTAAAGAAACTTGTTTCTACCAAAGTGGGAATTCTTTTTATTATATTTATTGCGGTTGTAATAGTAATGACATTATTATCACCACGCAAATTCTTAAGTAATTACAATATTCAATCCTTAGCCTTTCAACTCCCAGAATTTGGTATCCTCTCATTGTCGATGATGCTTATTATAATCACCGGTGGAATAAACCTCTCTTTAACCTTTACGGCTACGTTATCCATGATAGTGGGTGGATTAGCAATGAGTACTTCCTTTGCAACTACAAACATGCCCTTCCAAGCAGTGCTTATTGGGATTGCTCTCATGTTGTTAGTCTCCGCAGCTCTGGGGGCTTTTAATGGTTTTGTTGTCTCCTATATCGGAGTAACCCCCATGATTGCTACTTTAGGAGCTGCCACGTTATTTGAGGGAATCAGCTTAAACATTACCAAAGGTGGAGCTATTTCAGGATTCCCGCTCATGTTTTTACACATAGGAAATTCAGCAATTTTAGGCATTCCTGTTCCTATGCTCATTTTTATTGTAGTTCTTTTCTTAATGTGGTTGTTGATTGAAAAGAGCAAAATGGGTGCAGCCATCGTTATGATAGGGAGCAATCCTAGAGTGGCCGAGTTCTCAGGAATTAAAGTCAAACAAATATTATTCAAAACTTATATTATTTCGGGATTATTGGCTGGGGTGGCCGGTATTATAATGGCTTCTCGTTACAATTCAGCTAAAGAATCGTATGGATCATCATATCTGCTTCAATCGGTCGCGGCTTCAGTATTAGGGGGTACCAGTATAAGTGGTGGCGAGGGGAAAGTTGCCGGAACGCTCCTTGCTGTTATGATTTTACAAGTTATCTCTAGTGGTCTCAACATCTTTGGATTAAACAGGTATCTAACAAACGTATTAATGGGATTTATTCTCATCTTGGTACTGGCGATTAACTATTTTACTGGACAAACGAAAAAGTAGAAGGAGGTATGTTAATTAATGTGGTATGGACCTTAATAATGTTTGTGAATTATTGAGGAAAAAATTAGGAGGAGGGAACTTATGAAAAAAGTTCTAAGTATTTTTATTGTACTAGTCTTTATCGTTGGCTCTGTCTGGGCTGGAGCAGCTGCAGAAAAGAAAGATGAAGGAATGACCATTGTTGTAATGCCAAAACTGGTAGGTATTCCTTACTTTAATGCCTCAGAAACAGGTGCTTTGCAAGCTGGTAAAGATCTGGGAATCGAAGTCATCTATACAGGACCAACAACAGCTGATGCGGCCGAGCAGGTTAAGATGCTCGAAGATTTAATCAGCAAAGGTGTAGATGTTATTTGTGTTGCACCTAATGATGCCGCTGCTTTAACACCCGTACTGATGAAGGCTAAGAAAGCTGGAATCGTTGTATTCGACTGGGATACTCCCGCTGATCCTTCTGTAGTAGATATTTCAGTACACCAGATTGATGACCAAAAATTTGGCGAACACATGTGGGATTTGTTAGCTCAAGAAATGGGGACTTCTGGCGAATATGCCATTGTCACCGGTGGTTTATCTGCAGCTAACTTGAATACGTGGATCGACCATGGTCTTGCATATGCCAAAGTAAAATATCCTAACCTTAAACTGGTTACCGAAAGAGTGCCTACGGATGAAAAACAACAAGTTGCCTATCAAAAAACCTTAGATTTAATCAAAGCATATCCTAACTTGAAAGGTATTGTGGGTGTAAGTACACCTGCTCCTCTCGGGGCAGCCCAAGCAGTCCAAGAGAAGGGGAAAAATAAGTCGATTGCAGTTGTTGGAAGTTCATTACCAACTGATTCAGGACCTTATCTCGAAGATGGATCGTTAAGAGTCGGAACTTTATGGGATCCTGCAAAACTTGGTTATTTAACAGTTGTTCTAGCTTATAACTATGTGAATGGTATAAAGCCTTATAATAATCAGGAAATCACTAATGTTGGTAACATTACCGTTTGGGATGATAACCGAACAGTAATTATGGGACCACCTACCGACTTCACAAAAGAAAATTACGCATCATTTGAGTTCTAGTTTTCAAATCTATGATGTTGCTGGGTTAGTTGCTAATTCAGCAACATCTCTTTCATAAACAGGCTTCTATTATGTGAAGAATGTATTTCAAAATACAACCGCGATATAATTGTGTTTCACCCAAATAGGTCAATCTTCTTGATCTAGAATGAATTCACATACCATTACTTTACCCATAACCATTTTGCTCCCACTTGTTATCTTTTTTATGATGAGTATACTCTACGCTAAGAGGTAACTAGTACTGTGATCTATGTTCC
>CAZGDR010000078.1:0-5694 GCA_964524755.1 uncultured Spirochaetaceae bacterium | reverse complement strand
AATGCCAGCTTTGCCGGTTCATGGCTGTGGCAGCTCGCATACCAGCTGCTAATATTTTTTGTAAAGACTCCTCGGGAATCTGCTTTTCAAGATACTTACGTACAGAACGGCGACTCATCAAAACTTCTAAGGCACGATCCATTACTATACTCCTCTTAGCGGTTATTTCTTCCAAAAATTCTTAATAGAAAGAGAAAAATATTAATAAAATCGAGATAGAGCATTAAAGCTCCAATGATGGAGAGTTTTATATAGGTATCTTCATCCATTCGGCTGCCATAAGCGTCATTCATCCGTTTTATTTTTTGCGTATCCCATGCAGTCAGACCGAGAAATACTAAAACACCAATAATCGAGATGAAATAGTAGATATTAGCACTCCCCAAAAACATATTAATGAGTGAGGCAATGATGATCCCCCACAAGCCCATAATCAAATAATGGCCAACTCCATCTAAGTCTCGTTTGGTGGTCATCCCATACACACTCATGCCCCCAAAAGCTGCTGCTGTCGTAAAGAAAGCACGCGAGATGACTAGGCCACTATAGGCATAAAATATTACGGAAAGGGTAATCCCAGTAAGAAATGAATATCCCATAAAGGAGGCTATTGCTGTCGTTGCACTCATTTGCTCCAAGCGTGCAGAAAGAAACACAACAAGGGCAAATTGGGCGACTATCACCAAAATCATACTCAGCCAGCTACCGAGGAATATACGCATAAGGGTTGCACTTGTAGCTACCAGATAGGAAACAACACCGGTAAATGCAAGCCCAGCAGTCATCCAGAGATATACATTTTTCAGAATGCTTCGCTCGCGATTTTTCACTTGTGAAAGCATTTGAGCTTGTTGATCAGTCATATTTTTACCTCCAAATTTCACTATATGTAATTTCACATTTTTACCTAGGAAGGTCAACTCATACCCGATGGCTCAACCAATCAATTTTCTTGTAAAGAATGAGACGTGAGACCATTTCTCCCACATCACCTAACAGTATTGCTAGCCATAGCCACACAATGGGAGCGTCGAGCACGAGGGTTACAAAAAGGGCAAAAGGGACCATCACTGCCCATTGCCCAATTACACTGGCAATGAGGAGGGGTTGGTTTTTACCAGAACCGGTAAAGGCTGCTCCCATGCCACTCATAGCGGCTCCAATGAGGAGGGCTGGCCCTATAACGCGCATAAGAACAATTCCCTCAGGGAGAGGCGTTCCTCCCCCCATAAAGAGGGAGAGGATCTGAGCAGGAAATACGATAATGGGGAGAGCAAGGGCTCCTACAAACAGAAGACAGTCGAGTGTGCTAAGGCGAACTGCTTTGAGAGCCCGTTCAGGATTCTCAGCTCCAAGATTGTGTCCAATTATTACCCCAGTCCCCATCATGAGGCCCCATCCAGGCATCATACCGAAAGAGTAGACTCGAAATGCAATTCCAGCAACTGCGATAGCTTCAGTACCATGGAGAGCGACGAGACGGAGGAATATAAAGATGGAGAAATTCCGTAATAGTACATTGAGACCTGCTGGCAAGCCAATGGTAAAAAGCTGTTTGGATATTTGTCTATCGAGGTGTAAGATGTGTTTTGGGCGAATTTGAACAGCTGATTTTCCAGCCAGTAATAGGGCCATCCCCACTACAAAAGCAATGGTTATAGATCCCACGGTGGCTATTGCGGCTCCGCGCATGCCCCAACCGAGACCTTTAATAGAGGTACCAGGGATCGTCTCGAACATAAGGAGAGGGTCAGCAATCATATTGAGGAGGGCTGAACCAATTAACAACTTCATTGGAGTTTTGGCATCACCAGTACAACGAAATATGGTGTTTACACTATAAGAGGAGAAAAATATAGGAAGAAAGATAATTCTAATCATTCCATATTCCATCCCCAGTTTTATGACCTCTGCATCGCTAGTAAAAAAACTGAACATACTTTTAAGAGCTAATCCTAGAGTGAGTGCTCCACCAAGAGCTAAGACAAATTTAAAGAGAAGGGTCTGTTCTGCAATTTTCTGAGTGCGCTTTGTATCATCTGCTCCATAACTTTGCGAAATGAGTGATACGCTGCTAGTCCCTACAATTTCATTGAGCACCTCAACAAACCAAAAAAAAGTACTAAAAAGAGTCGCCGCAGCAATTGCTGAAGGGCTAATAAAGCCAATCCATACCATATCCACTAAGTCATAGACAGCCTGCAATAACAAGCCAATCATGGTAGGAAAGGAGAGCCTGAGAATATGGGAGTTCACAGAACCCGTGGTGAGATTTCTCGCTGTTTTATTGGACATCGAAACGCACTCTAGCACAATCCTTTATATTTCCACAAGCTCCTTGTCGTGCTATAGTTAGTTTTATGGAAAAACTTAATTGGAGAAACATTTCGACGTTGCTCATGGTGGTCTTTATTTCAGGATTTTACCTAAGTTGTACCTCGACGCCGGTTGTTACCCACACACCTGAGGAGATTGTGCAGGCCCAACAAGCTGTTGTGAAAGTCATGGAAATAACAACCTTGGCGGGAGCTGAGAGTTTCGGATCTAACTGGAATGTTCCCATGGTGAATATAGTGCCCCCTGAGGCCGATAAAATGTTGACTAAGATTGAGTCGATTCCGGGGTTACGCATGCATCTAGAATCCTATCTACAGGCTATAAAAAGTGACACGGCACTCATTGCGGCTCAAATTCCAACTTTCCTCTCACGGGAGGTCTTCCCCTTTTTGCTCATCAGTGATCCGTTCGCTCTGATCAACGGCAACAGCGATGCTGTTACTCGATTCTTTGCCAGTCAGGTCTCACCCACGCTTGAAGAGTGGATTGCTGAGCAACTTTATAAAGAAGAGCTAAAAGGACTTAAGGCTTGGAATGAGCTCATCCGGACGTACAATATGTATACTAAGTCGCGCAGTCTACTCATAAAAAACGGGGAGCAGCCAAAGGCGGAACTTATTACTTTTGATCCAGTGCATGTCATCACGGTGACAATAATTCGCCACCTTCTAGATGTCATGAAAACCCAAGAAGCTCTTTTGCGCTCGATGGCTCCAGCCTATGATGATCCGTTACTTGCTCTCTTTAGTGTCCGCTGAGTAGTTCCCTGTTGTAGCCTTACCTACTCTACAGTATACTCGAGGCATGGATCTTTTTGAGCAACAAGTTGACCATGCACACCATCCTCTCGCTTACCGTATGCGTCCACGAAATCTCGATGAGTATGTGGGACAGGACCATATTGTGGGCAAGGGGCGTTTGTTACGTCGCGCAATTCAGGCAGATCAACTCTCTTCGATTATTCTTTACGGGCCTCCCGGAACCGGTAAAACCACTCTTGCCCGTGTTATTGCAAATACTACCAGTAGTCACTTCTCTACCCTCAATGCAGTCCTCTCTGGGGTAAAAGAGTTGCGTTATGAGATTGAAGAGGCTCGTAGCCGGTTAGCTCATTATGAAAAAAGAACTATTTTATTTATTGATGAGGTCCACCGTTGGAATAAAAGTCAGCAAGATGCTCTCCTTCCGTGGGTCGAAAACGGGACGTTTATCCTGATTGGAGCAACTACCGAGAACCCCTACTTCGAGGTAAATTCAGCTTTAGTGAGCCGTTCTCGGATTTTCCAACTCATTCCTCTAGAATTTGATGATCTGATGCGTATCGCTCACTTCACACTACGTGATATTGATCGCGGTTATGGGAAGTGGCCGATTACGTTTGAAGAGGGTGCTTTAGAACACCTGATTGATATTGCCAATGGAGATGCACGTTCGCTCTTAAATGCGTTAGAGTTAGCCGTCGAAACAAGTGGGGATGTTTTTCCTCCTCCAGTCGGTTCTCCTATCTATATCTCGAAATCTGCGGCTGAAGAGAGTATTCAACGGAAAGTAGTCCTCTATGATAAAGAGGGGGATTACCATTTCGACATCATCAGTGCATTTATTAAATCTATCCGTGGTAGTGATCCTGACGCCGCTCTCTACTGGATGGCACGTATGGTTCATGCTGGAGAAGATCCAAAGTTTATTTTCCGGCGGATGATGATTAGTGCGTGTGAAGATATTGGAATGGCAGATCCTTATGCAATTATGATTGTGGAAGCCGATGCAGCCGCCTTTGAACGGATAGGATTACCAGAAGGACGTTTCCATCTAACCCACGCTGCTATTTACTTAGCGACCGCACCTAAGTCAAATACGACAATGGCCTTCTTTGATGCCTTAAAGTCGGTGAAAGAGGAGCAAAGTGCCGATGTCCCTAATCATCTTAAAGATGGAAGTCGTGATAAAAAGGGCTTTGGACACGGTGAGGGGTATCTCTATCCTCATGCCTATCATAATCACTGGGTCCCTCAGCAATATCTACCTACCTCGTTACAAGGCAAAGTATTTTACCATCCTTCACCGATGGGGTATGAAGGGAAGATTCACGATGAGGTGGTCCGTAAACGGGAGACACAATTGGAAACGGCAGTTGTAGACACGTTTACAGGCAATCTCACCTACTCGCCACATGATACTCAGCGCGATCGCTGGGCTCAACGCACTATGGGTGATCGAGGAACTTTCTTAGAAAGGATCCGCACGGCTTTGTTTACAGCTATAACGGTTCCTCGTCATGCAAAAATTTTAGTACTGAATGCTGGTCACGGGTTGTTTGTGTGGGAGGCTTTCCGTCGTGCTCCTGAGGGGTTAGTGGTGGCTGTTACGAGTGAAAACCCTCATTTCCAGCACATGGAACACTATGCTAAGACGCTGGAGGCTCTCGAACGCCCCAAGATAGTATTGACCACAACTGACAAATTAGGAGAAGAGCTCAAAGAGGTGCTTCCTTTTGAAATTGTTATGGGGCGCAATCTGCTCACTAAATTAGATGAATCAGAGTCGGTCTTAGAGAGTGTGCAAAAGCTCCTCAAGCGCGATGGCGTGTTTGCAAGTGCTGAAACTATTCCCTCTGAAGGCTCACGGCTCTCTCAATTGGCCACAGATGCCTCCGTCCGCTCAATGCTTGAAGCAGCTGAACAGATTATTTATGGCCGTGAGGGGAACCCCATCTCTAACTGGGGCCTTCAAGACCTTCTTAATCGACTAGATCAATATAATTTCACTTATGCGTACGAAAAACTGGAGGGAACTGAAAACCGTCTAGTTACCAGTGATCTCATTACACAGTGGATTGACAGGACCTATCTTCCAGTTTGGCTAGAAGGCAAGCTTGACCATAGTGTTATGGAGGTAACCAATCATCTTCTGCAAGTTTGTGCTGACCGTACACTCCCCTGGAAACAGGTGGTAGCTATCTTGATTTGCAGAAATCAAGCTTAACTATGTTTCAACTCTATTCGTTCTTCGGTAAGAGTTGTGTAATTTCATAATAGAGATTCAGTTGCTTTAATAAATATTGATTTTATGCTATTGTAAGGGTGCTTGTGAAATAGTAGTTTTGAGTATAAGAAGGTGACCTGAGAGTTTGCCATGTACGTGGCACTATTGCCTCTACGTGGTTGATTCCCCTTTTTTGCTTAAAATATTTCTGCTTTTCCGTGCGGGTTTTTGGGTAAGTTATCTGGTCCCTATTGACAAAACCCGATGAATCGGGCAGATTAGCGTACGTCGGTTTGCGCTGCTGTAAACGGGCTGCGAAACGTCATGGTGGATGTAGTTCAATGGTAGAGCACCAGATTGTGGTTCTGGTTG
>CAZGDR010000077.1:0-5889 GCA_964524755.1 uncultured Spirochaetaceae bacterium | reverse complement strand
GATCTACGCGTGAAAATGCGGTAAATGCAGCTTTTTCCAGTCTCTCGCTAGTCTTCGATACCCAAGTGGAATCGACGCTCTCCTATTATGGGATGAGTAGTGCACAATCTAAAGGGGTGGGTGAGACGGTCTATAGCGATAGTGAATCGATGATTGACCAGAGCCGGCTCTCTAGTAAGACTGAGCGGATAGTTGGCGGTGAGATAGTAAACTCCTATGTCGCTAAGGACAACACGGTATGGGTCCGCGTGGCTGTTAATCGTAAGAAGACGGCTGAATTATATAGTAAGGATATGGGTGCTATCGAGAGTGAAGTGGCGAGAATTCGTATGCAATCCAAGAAGGCCACTACGTCGTTATCCCGTTTCTTTAAACTCCTCGAGGCCCTCCCTCCGGCTATTGAGCATCAACAACTTGCTGAACAAATTCGTGTTTTGACTGGTGAGACAGAAACGGTGTTGCTAAAGAATCTTGAACATGAGTTAGATACTTTAGCAGGTTCTATTTCAGTTGCCTTAGATATTAACGTAACGGCCCCAGAGACTGAAATAGCTTCAACTAAAACTCAACTGAGCAGTGCGTTCACAGCTTTATTCACTGATTTTGGGTTTGATGTAGTGGGTAGTGTAACCCAGAGACACCCTGCAGTGGTTATTGATTATAGTGTGATGGATGTGGAGCAAGCAGGTGGTCCCTACGCCCATGTGCGTTATGCCCTCTCGGTACAAGTGAAAGAAGGAGGTATGGTAGTAGCAACGTATCAAAAGAATCAGCGTGAAACAGCCTTGACCGCAAAAGATGCCAGACAGCGTGCACTACGCTTAGCACTCAATGATGCAATACAGGGCTTAAGTGCAGCCTTAGCTGGAAAGTGATGGGCTATTGGAAAGGGGTTTTCTAAATAGCTGAAGTGGTCACAAATAGCTCAATTGTTCTTTATGGAGTTTCTCAAATTGCAAGGTTGTTTTTATCTGGAAAGATTGGAGGTATGTCGATAAATTTCTTTCTAGACCTATCCTTGTAAAATTATGAAGAGTATACTGTACCCGATTCCTTTATTGTAATAAGGTGGTCTACTTACTTTGCTAAAACACGAAGGACATGGTAGAATATGCGTTGTTTTTAAATATAGTAAACTGGAAGGTGCTATGAGGGGAAAAATTCAAGTCTTTATCACGAGTCTGGTGTTGTTGTCTTCCTTATGGTTTTTGGCAGCAGCAGAGCCAACAGTAATTATTAGATCTCCCTACTACGGAAGTATTTCTGCCATAGAAGAGCCTGAAATTATCGAGATGGGGTATCTAGCCCAATTGGGACTTTCTCCACTGGAGACTCCTTCGCAAGCTGTTGAACAACAAGAGCGCATCTTAGCTGCTATTTCTAATAATGATTATCCTGTCACTCCTGGGGATTCTCTTAGTCTGTTCTATACTGAGGGGAAAACCACTACCAATCTTACACTTCAGGTAGATGGCTCGTACCGGGTCTCTATTCCAACGTTTGGCATGGTCAATGGTAAAGGTAAGACTTTTGTTGAATTTGCCAGGGAGATTGAAAAATTGGTGGTTACTTATCTCCCATATTCATTACCCCGCGTCAATCTGATTGGCACAGGTGCTTTTTCGGTAGCAGTCCGTGGTGAAGTTACCTCTACCCGGGAAGTGCCAGCTTGGGGGCTGAGTCGCCTCTCTTCAGTGATAGAGGGAGCTACGAACTATGCTTCTACCCGCCAAATTAAAGTATCTTCACGCGATGGATCGAGTAAAACGTACGACTTATATGCAGCTATGCGTGAAGGGGATCTCAGTCAAAACCCCTACGTGAAAGCGGGAGATGTAATCACTATAGTGCAGGCCAAACGTCTTATCACATTAGCTGGAGAGGTGGTCCGCCCTGGTGTATACCAGCCTTTAGAAGGGGAATCGCTCAAGGAAATCCTCAGCACCTATGGCAATGGAATTTTACCGAGCGGGGATTCTCGCGGCGTGCTTGTACGCCGCTATAAATCTGAATCCTCATCAACGATCGATGTGCTCAGAATTGGTGCTGATGAGTTGGAGTCTTTCGCTGTCCAACATCTCGACACCGTATATGTGAGTCCTATCATCCCTCTTACCAGGGCGGTTTCCATCGAAGGGGCAGTCACTATGGGAGAGGCTCTCTCCCAATCGAGTGCACTGAGTTCATCTGGACGCCTCTATTACCAATTTTTTCCTGGTGAAACCATCATGGAGATGTTGCAGAGTACTACCCATCGTTTCTCAGCCGTCAGCGATTTAGGAGGGACCTACCTACTGCGTGGTGATAAGCTCATCCCAGTCGATGCGCAGGCCATCCTCATGGGACGTCCTTCTGAAGTGGCCACATTGGTCTTGAAGGAAGGGGATCGGTTTGTGGTGCCCTTTAATCAGTTGTTTGTGAATGTAGGTGGGGCTGTTCTGCGACCGGGTACTTTCCCCTATATCCCCGATAAAAAGGCAGCCTATTATATAAACCTTGCGGGTGGATTCGATCCCGCTAAGAACCGTAATGGTGCTTTTACCGTGCTAGACAAGCAAGGGAATAAACTTAGTGAAAATGCAATCATACCCCCTGAAGCTGTGGTAAATGCCAAATTAAATACGTTTCAGGCCGTCAATGGGATGAACTTAGCCACAACGGTGACAATTGTGGGTTTGGTATCGACTATTCTTTTAATCATTACTAACGTTGTAGCGTTGGCAAGCAGATAACATAATCTGGGGTTTAGAACAGAGGAGAATGTTTGGTGGAGAACTTAAATATAGTACAGCAGAGTGCAATGGAAGAGATGCAGGAAGGAATGAGCATTAAAGAGTTGCTCCACATCCTCAAAATCCGTCTATGGTGGATTATTGGGGTGTTTGTGCTAGTCGTGGTGGGAGCAATTATCTATTTGCAACAAGTGACACCGATGTATGAATCCGAAGTGACAATTCTTGTCGACTCACTCCAAAAGGGGGGAAGTGGTCTAGAGAGCATGCTCATGGGGCAAAGTACCACGAAGATTTCAACTGAGGTAGAACTGACACTTAGCAGATCCAATATTCAAAGCGCCCTTGCTAAACTCGATTTGACTCAATATAAGGACGAAGATGGAGAAGAGTATAAACTGGATGGCTTAGCGGCGAAAGTGAAGGGGTATACCAATGTAAGTACCGTCAAAGATACAAATATCGTCCGGGTTACCGTCACCGACCAAAATCCAAATTTTGCCCGTGATTTTGCCAATGCTTTAGCTGAAAGCTATAATGAGATGCTTGGCTCCATTGCCCGTAACTCAAAGACGATTCAGAAGGAATTCATTCAATCGCAGATTCCCATCAACGAAAAGCAGTTACAGAAAGCTGCTGATGCCTTAGGCCAATTTAGGGAAGAGAGTCGTTTTATTCAACTTTCGGATAAGAGTAAGCTACTTTCACAGAAAATTGCTTATTTCCAATTACGACGTGAACCCTTATCCTTGCAACTTAAAGAAGCTGAACTGACTGCCAATTTTCAGAGTTCAATAGTAATGTCATATGGTATCGACATGCCTTCATTTGAAGAGCTTCAAAGTGATGTCGATGTTATGGCGTTACTGGCTTCTTATAGAGAGCGTAATCGAGAATTAATTATGTATGAGGCAATTCAAGAAAGTGTCTCAGAGGATTCGGGACGTCTCTTTGTCTTACAGAGTTCGTTGGATCAGATTGAAAAAAATCTCCTTGACAGAATCACTCTGCTCGTTGCCCCGCGAGGGCTTAGTTCAGATGTATTTGTGAACCTTGCCGCGCAAGAGTCAGCCAAGGCACTCCATCAGCAGGCCATAACCTCTTCTCAGATTGCTGTGTTACATTCGATAGAGGAGACCTATACAACAGAGCTATCTCAACTGCCTATCTTAGAGCGGCAGTTACTAGACTTAGAGCGCGATGTCCAAGTCTACGAAACACTCAGGATGCGTTTGATGGAACTTTTGGAGGAGGTTAAGATAGCTGAGGCTGCAGTTGCCGGGAGTGTGACTGTGGTCGATCCTGCTATTATCAACCGCTCAGGTGCACAAGTGCCTATCCCCGTCAGCCCCAACAAAATGCTTATTCTCGCTGTTGCGGTCTTACTTGGCGGTGCGTTAGGTATTCTTTTAGCCTTGTTGGTTGAGATGCTCGACGTAACGATTAAGGACGAGGGGGTGTTACGTAAGTTAGCCGGATCTAAACGTCCATTGCTAGGTTGGATTCCACTGATGAATTTTAACCATAAACTCGAAATCCCCTCCTTAGTAGCCTACAACGACCCTCTCTCCTTTGAAGCAGAAAGGTACAAATTGATTGCCAACAACATCTCTTTTGGGACATTGCGTAGCAATCAGAGGGTCTTTAGCATCACAAGTCCTGGAATGGCTGAAGGGAAGACGAGTCTGACCGCTAATATTGCCACTTCCATGGCTATCAATGGGTCAAAGATCTTGTTGATCGATGGGGATCTACGATTACCTCAACTTGATACTTTCTTTAACTTGAAGAGGGTATCAAAAGGGTTAGTCGATGCAGTTGTGACAAATATCGCTGCCGAAGAGGTTATTGTACAGCCCCTACCCGATATACCGACGTTGCATTTACTTCCTCCTGGGATGTCTCCACCAGCTCCTACAGCCGTATTTAATTCACCTGAATATATAAAACTGATTGATTATTTGTTGGATATCTATGACTACATCTTGATTGATACCCCACCGTTAGTTTTTGCTTCCGAACTTATGTCGATTGCAAAGCACGTCGATGGACTAGCGATAAATGTACGTGCTGGGGTTTCGACAAAGGGTGGACTACGCGAATTGATCGATAACTTGGAACTCTCCAATGTCAATATTCTTGGGGTGATATTTAATGGGGTAATCGAGTCAAAGATGGGTGGGCACTACTCTAGTGGGCGCTATTATACCTACCAAGGCTCCTCTTATGCTCAGCGGTACTATAGCTCACGTTATAATACGAATAAGGATGGTAATGAAAAATCACAATCAACCAAGGTGCGTGGTGGGTATCGCAGTAACTTCATTAAGGCCCTTAAACGACGTGAGAAAGAGCGGAACCTTGGTGTCACCACACCAATCTATCCCTTCATAGATAAACGAGACCCATTTGAAGGTCCTACTAAGGGTACTGCTACAAAACGAAAGGCTGATGCTTCGCTGGATCCCTTAGCTGCGATTGAAAGTGATTCCAGAGCCAAAGGACGCCAAGAAGAGTAGACATTACAAAGATGTTTTGCTATTGTTTTCAACAGGATTTATAGGAGGAGGTGTGTATGAGTGGTACAAAAAATGGAGAACTGGGGACACGCCTCTATAGTGACAATGTTTATTCGTGACCGGCTTTAGGCCGGTATTTTTATGCACAAAAGGGGAGTGAAACATGGACAATATCTTCACGGGAAGATCACTGGCAGTTATTGAAGATCTGACAATTGCAGAACGTCGATATTTGTTTGAGCAAACGAAGATTTTAAAAGACGCCTTAATCAGAAATGATCAAGCTACCTTGGATCACTTCCGTATTAACGATCCCGATTTTGGTATGTACGAGGTCTTTTTAGAGCCAAGTACCCGCACCCGTGAGTCTTTTAGGAATGCAGCCATGTTCCATCGTGCTAAGGTAAGTGACTTAGCTACCGAAAGCTCATCCTTCAACAAGGGAGAAAGTTATGCCGATACCTTCAACACCTTAGCCGGCTACCACAATAGTGTCTTTATAATCCGCAGTAAGTTGGAAGGTGTCTGTCGGTGGTTACAAGAAGAGACTTCAGCCTTTGCTCTCCGCAATAATCTTCCCCGCAAGCCTGCATTTATCAACGCTGGGGATGGAAAACATGAACACCCTACGCAAGAAT
>CAZGDR010000076.1:0-6040 GCA_964524755.1 uncultured Spirochaetaceae bacterium | reverse complement strand
CTATTGTGATGGGAAAGATCATTCACTATACTCATCGCTAACTATATTATTGTGTGTTCTCTTCTGTGCATGGATGAACCTGTGTGATGTGGTGGAGCTGCGTTGTATATGTGGTATCAGGTGTAATCAGTTTGGGGATTGCTGTTAAAGTTTTTCATGGATCGAATGAGTAAGCTAAAGCCAAATCATAACAATCCAAAGGATAAGAGAGAATCAATGAATAAAAACTCTGTGAGAGTATTGCTCGGTTGTGGTATGGTTTGTCTATTAATTAGCCTTGTTAGCCGTACTATGGAGCCAAAATCTCAGATGTATTCAGTTGCTTTTGAGACTAATGGAGGACGTGCAGAAGATTCTCAATTAGTGCAAGAAAACGCAAAAGTAACAAAACCTGCTAATCCTACAAAAGCTGGGTATACATTACTGGCTGGTACACAGATAAATCGCTTACTGTTGTGTGGGACTTTGATACGCCAATTACAGAGAATATGATACTCCATGCCAAGTGGATTGCAAACGATTATACATTGAAATTTGATGCAAATAATGGTAGTGGGGTAATGTCTACGCAAATAGTTAAGACCAACGAAAAGATTAAGCTTACTGCCAATACCTTTGATAAGCCCACAGCCACTACTGATCCTGGCTATGTATTTGCTGGGTGGGCGACAACCAGTACAGGCAGGGTAGAATATGCTGACGAAGCTGATTATACCATGGGCCCCTCCGATGCAATTCTCTATGCTAAGTGGGGAATAACCAGAGAAGAATTGATGTATAGGGCAAGAAACGATCTTGATGTAACCAAAGTAGATACTTCCCTAATAACCGATATGAGTTATTTGTTCGGGTCTAATTATTCCTTCAATCAAGATATTTCTGGTTGGGATGTGAGTAATGTCACGGATATGCGTTCATTGTTCTCGTGGAAACGAAAATTTAATCAAGATCTCTCAGGCTGGGATGTGAGCAAGGTTGAGAATATGGAATCGATGTTCAATGAAGCATATCGCTTCAATCAAGACCTCGCAAAGTGGGATGTGAGCAATGTTATCTATTATTCTGACTTTGATACGGACTCTGGTTTGAGTCCTGATCAAATTCCTGATTTTATGACGATAACATAATTGAAAAGTATCTGGCACCGTAATTTTCAGTAGAATCTATCTAATAGGTTAACAATCTAAAAAGCTTTTTGTTAATTTAAAGTAGAATTTTAAAAATCGTCAAAGGATGTCCGAGGGAGAATTATCCACCGATTTCGTGTTTCTGAATGCAAAGGGCTACATCTCGACGCTCTCCTAAAGGGGTTCCAAATTGATAAGAACAAGAACCGTACCTCATTTCTTGTTTTTATATTAGTGATGGATCAGTAAGGCAGAATAATACTTGTTTTATTCGAGAATGCTGAATAAGTTGATTGACTTTAGGGGAACTACAGCGAGTGGACCCCCTCTTTAGATAAAAGAAATGCTCCTCAGCGAATTATAAATTCATTGAGGAGCATGTATTTAGGTTTATCGGGCTGGGCGGATTTGAACCGCCGACCCCATGTCCCCCAGACATGTACGCTAAACCCCTGCGCTACAGCCCGTATGTAATGTTTTCACACGTGGAAGAACATAGCATAGATGGAATAAGAGTGTCAACAAATCCTGTTTTTAGAGTTGTTTTTGGGTTGCGGTAATATGACACAAGATTATTGTTGAGAATGTGTGTTAATTACATACAATAAAAGAGAAAGCGTAGGATGTTAAATATTATATAGAATTATTCAAAGATTTACTTTCTTACAGTTGACACAAGTCTTTCGCTCCTTTATAGTATTCGTATCTCTCAGTATAGTTTCGTTCTATTGACTTTCTAGAGAATGTAAGGCAAAAAGAATTTTAATCATTAATAAATAGATGGAGTGAAGCATGAAATCGTACGGAGTTGAAATGAAAAGACCTTTGCACTCAACACATTTGAGTGATATGATACGGTACATGAACAAACGAAAAATTTTGATACTGATCTTGTTGGTATCAGTATGTGCAATTGCACCAGTTTTTGCATTCCAGTTCTCACCTTTAGAGCAAACATTTGCTCCCTCTGGTGCGAATAGCACAAAGACATACACCATAGTGAATGACTCGGATGATAGCATTGCAGTGGAGATTTCAGCTCTCACTCGTGATATAGATATTGCGGGTAAAGAGAAAAACGAGAATGCAACTGCCTACTTTTCGATCGTCCCTAGCAAGGTGATTCTTCGGCCGCAGACCTCACAGATTGTAAGAGTTCAGTATCGTGGGCCACGGACGGTTCCTACAGAACTCTCTTTCCGCCTCAGGGCTGAACAGATCCCCTATTCAAAAGGGCGTGCAACTGAGGGACAGAGTATGTTTAACTTCCTCTATGTTTATACCACCAGCTTGTACGTTAGCCCCTCTAGAAGTACAGTGAAAGTGCAAGTAGAGCAGGCCAAACCTATTTTGACACCCGATGGACAACAAGCAATGAGTCTAACTATTTCCAATCCTGGAACTATTCATCAAATATTAAATGGTGTGAAAGTAGAAGTAATCAATAATGTTACGCGACAAAGTGTAGTGTATGAAGGTGCTGCACTAGGATTTGTAAACGGATTGAACCTTTTAGCCGGAAAAACTGTGGCAGTACAAGTTGCTTGGCCACGAAATATGCAATTTCCAAAAGACCTGAAAGATGCAGAGAAGGTGTTTACAGCAAAAATTTCATATGAAAATTAATTTTGCATAATTTAATTAGGGAAAAATAGCATAATGAGGACAGGCAAGAAATCGATGATTAGTATTTTAATCATCGTTGGTACATACATGATAGTCTTGCTAGCTGCCCTTTCTATGCACGAGAAGCCTAAACCACTACCCGCACCAACAACTGAAACTGTTGTAAGCTCAACCCTCCCCGAAACAATTGTTCTTAGTGATCTAGAACTTCCTGAACCAGAAGAGTCCGTTTCAGTGGAGCGAGTTGAAGAACCTATTCTTGACATAGTAGAAAAACCAATACGGGCAGAAGCAGTAGTTGAAGAATCACCAGTAATGGTATCAGACGTGATTAGTGAACCTCCCCCCATTCAAGAGGAAGTAGTTGAAACTACAGATCCAAGAACTATCCCTGACGATCCGCAGGAGCCTGTCTTTTCAACCGTGGAAGATGATTGGGCCGATTTCTATGTAGCCGGTGAAGAAGATTACTCCATATTTCAAGATGGTTCCTACTATGTGCCTCTCTATATAAATAATGAATACTTAACTGATATTAACGTCACATTTTCCCAGGAAACACTGAAAATATCTGTCTTAGAGTTTAGAGAAATAATTGGTGAATTACTGGTTACTTCCTTTAAGAAAGAACTCTTTGCAACTACTAAAGAGTTTTTCGTATTGGAGGACTTACACAACCAAGGTATAGAAGCTTGGTTTGATTACCAAACATTTGAATTGAAAATGTTGTTCTCATCTTCCATGATGCCAGTTAGATTTCTTTCTTTGAACCAGGGGAGTCTCACTCGTTATGGCACTTATAGCATGAGCGGTAGTGAATTCATTAAGCCAGCTTGGTTTTCTTGGTATAGTAATGTCTCAATGTTCTCTCTGATTGATATTTCTGAAGCCAATGACTGGGAAATCTCTCCGGTTTCTTTGTTTTCTATGCAATCGCATAACTCCATATCGTTGTTCGATGTTGCCTTTGACTTCTCTTTCAGTGTGCACCCTGGACAAGCCTATAATGACAGTTTAGTAGATCCGTGGTCTAACGATTATCAAGATTATATCTCTTTTCATGGAATTCAGGGTTTTTATGATTTTAAAACTACCAGTCAACGTCTCACCTTTGGAAATGTAAATGACTACGTAGGTTACTCGAAAGACTCCATCGGGATAGCCATTGAAAAACGATATAATTATGGTGATGTGAAACCCAAGAACCACCAATTCCAATACACGGTAAACCTTGATGAACCCTCCACTGTAGAAGTTTTTATAAATCAACGCAGTGTGTACCGAAGAGAGCTACAAGCCGGTATTTACAAGTTGCGCGACTTTGCTTTTACCCAAGGTGCCAATGATGCCAAAGTAGTAGTAACCTCTTTGGCCGATCCTAATATAAAACAGGAGTACGATTTTATCTTGGGGTATGATTCTCGCCTATTGGCACAAGGAGACACCCTCTATACGTTTAGTCTCTCTTTTCCCGACAAAGATATAGGGCGGACAATCTTTAGAGCTGAACAACAAATCGGTGTTACTAACTCCATCACCTCAACCTATAATTTAGCTTTCAGTCCCTCGGCAATCACCTTAGGGCTGACTACATTATTTGCAACACCTGTGGGTTCGTTTGATGCCTTATTGGGCCTTAGTTATAGTAAACCCTTGGACTGGGGAATTTCGAGCCAACTCAGTTATCGCGTTGCCGGTAAAGACGATTCGCCGTTTGGTTCTTTCGATTTTTCAGTACGATATACTGCACAGGAATACAGTAATAGAGTCGATATCAGTCCTACTGATACGGCCACTGCAGGTGACAACGTAGAACTTAGTACCTCCTATGCAGCAGGAATTGCTGATTTTCTCCGTTACTCACTTAGTAGTGGCGTTGCTTGGAATACTAATAATACCAATCCAACATGGAGAATTACTGCTAGTGTTGGCATCCCGTTGATTCCTAATCTGTCGATTAATAGTTCAATGAGTCTCTATACCACTGCAACTGAAAGCCAACCAGTAGTGCGCGGACAGATTGGTTTAAATTACACGTTCACTCCTAACCTGAATATGTCAGCATCTTCTGATTTACAGACATCTACCTATGTGAATGCTTCATGGCGACCATTTGGATCAAAGAATGACAATATGCAATTCTCTATAAATAATATTAAATTTACCGATGTGATGGACCATCAAGGAAGTGTTTCTTGGAGTCATAGAGCCCCAGCGTATGGGCTATCATTACGGCAACAATATTCGGACAACTTTAAACGGTTCTCGACCAGCCTCGCTCTGAACACCTCTTTTGCTTACGCCAACGGGATGTTCGGTATGACTCGGACTATTGGTGAAAACTTCTTATTAGTAAAACCTACAGGTGCGATGAAGGGAGGGGATATTGCCGTCACAAAAACCATGACGAGTGCCCCAGATGCGTTGCCGTCTTTATTTGGGGTGGGAACCTACACCGGAATTACTACGCACCAAGAGAACAACGTCGTCGTGTATGGAGTAGGGGATTCTATGCTGAGTAATAGTGGCTCCTTTATTTACGACTTCTTGCCCCGGCCACGACAGGGCTATGCTGTCCGCATCAGTGCTGAAGTGACCTATTCTGTAGTCGGAACTCTTTTACGTTCTAAAACAGCTCCATATTCTCGCTATACGACTGACCTATACCGAGTTGAGCTGGATGAGAATGGGGACGAACTCTTAATACCCGATGAGACCCTTTATTTGTTTACTGATGAGAATGGATTCTTTTTTGTCAGTGGAATGGCTGCTGGTGACTACCAGTTTAGTCTTTACTTACCTGAGAGTACTGAAGAAGATCTTCCCGTCGATATCCGCTTTACCGTTGAGCCTACTAAGAAGAGTGATACGGGCCAAGTCTTTGTCCTCGAGACCTTCATCGCCAGTGAATTTACAGAAAAACTTGATTTTGAGTTGTTTGACCGTATGATGGGTATAGAGATTACCGATAGTCTCTTAGATGAAGAGGGACGCTACAATCTTAGAGTTACCGCTGTGATGGAAGAGATGGAGTTTTGGGATAGTTATTATCCATCCAGGGAAGTAGTTACTTCAATTACGACAGATACACTCAGTAATCCCGATTCGATCGTGGAAAAAATTACAACGCAACGCCAACAGGAGTCAGCCATCAAGCGGATGGCACGTGAAGATGAGCGTACATTACGCAACTTATCCCAGTTACGTCTTATCCTGAAACCCTATCTCGATGCAATTGCTCCGCGGGGTTGGATTCCCGAAATTCGGTAATTCATAGAGGTCTTGCT
>CAZGDR010000075.1:5166-6044 GCA_964524755.1 uncultured Spirochaetaceae bacterium | reverse complement strand
GTAAATTGCCTTCACCGTTCGGCGGTCCGGGGATGTATGAAAAAGTGAATACCACCGTTGTCAATAAACAGTTAGACAAACAGATTGTATTTACTGATCTCCATATTCATTTTATCCGTGATCATGGTTTCTATGAGGGAAAAGGTTCTCCCTACCGTCTCGAGCCCGAAGACCTAGTTACTATACTTGAGGTAGTTTAGAGCTTATCCCAAGGGAATTGTAACACTTGCTCTACAAATAACTGCGCTAACTGTGCATCAAACTGGGTCCCGGCCCATTTCTTGATTTCCTTGGCTGCTGCTTGGTTTTCCATAATAGCACGGTAGGGTCGCTCGGCAGTCATGGCATCATAAGCATCGACTATTGCAATAATACGGGCTTGCAAGGGAATATCCTCTCCCCTTAATCCACGCGGGTAGCCTTTACCATCAATACGTTCATGATGGCTAAGAACGTATGTGGCCAGTTCACCGAACTCCCCTGCTACTCCTAATATGCGCCACCCAGTTTCTGGATGACGCTTTATAGCCTCCCACTCGTCCGCGTTTAGGGGCCCCTCTTTATTGAGAATTGACTCGTCAATAGCGATTTTACCAATATCATGTAATAGCCCTACCGTCCGCAACTCAGCAAGTTCTTTAGTTTCTAACCCATAGGCTTTCCCCAGACGTACCGCCAGATCACTCACCCGCCGCGAGTGCAATTCTTCGCGTGGATTCTTCTCATAAAGGGTGTTAATAATAGCTTGAACTGCTCTACTGCGCGAACTGGGACTTTCACTGAGCTTGCTCTGGTTCATCATATTTTCGGCCAATTTTATTATTTCATCTAGGTCTTCTGTTACAACATGTTTTACGGCTACACCAAAAGAGATAGTC
>CAZGDR010000075.1:0-5156 GCA_964524755.1 uncultured Spirochaetaceae bacterium | reverse complement strand
AAAAAAATATTTCACATCTATTTCAGAGCTTATTTGATTTTGAATTTTTTCTACAAAAGCCCACGCCTCAAATCCTTCAGTTTGAGGAAGCAACAATGTTATCTCATCCCCACCGGTTCGAGCACAGAAAACTCCTTGATTTTCACACAATGCACGTATCTGTGCTGCAACTCGCACGAGCAATTCATCTCCTGTTTCCCGGCCAAAGGCATCGTTGATTACCTTAAGGCCGTTGATATCCCCAATAATTATAGCCAATGGATATTCTTGGTTAGCATCCAGTTTTCTTAGCTCTGCTTCAAAAAAAGTACGATTGTATAAATCAGTAAGACCGTCGTGGGTGTTGGCATAGATAATAGCCTCTTCCATCTCTTTACGCGCTGAAATATCGGTTATCATGCTAAGATGGTATTGGGCATCATCAGGAGAATATAAAAAGGTGGTAACCGCCATATTAACCCAAACATGTGAACCATCAGGCTTAATATAACGCTTATCCATAGAAAAAGTGTCGACTTCTCCATTCAGAAGCAACTCCATCTGGCGTAAATCTTCAGCTCTGTCATCAGGATGGGAAATAGACATCCAATCTGTATTTACATACTCTTCTCGTGAATACCCGACGATATCAAGAAATTTCTGATTGACTTCAACCGACTTTCCGGTATGTGAATTAGTTACAGCAATCCCCATCGGAGCCTGAGTGAATATCGTTTTAAAACGATGTTCACTTATTTCTAGCTGATCGGTAATCCTGAGACGTTGGATTTGATTAAACAACAACATAGCAAGTATGTAAAAAGCAAAAGGATACACCCCTAAAATAGGTAGTATCATAACTTTGAGCACTATCCCTACCCGCTCCTGTCGAATAAAAAATAGAGCGAGCAGCATAACGACATGTATAATTAACCCGACTAAAAAAAGTTCAAGATGTAGTGAAGTGTGTTTTTTTATAAATTTCTGGTAGCGAAAATGGTGCCAAGCAACACCAATAGCAAAGGAAGTCAGAATAGTCGTAACTCCAGTTATGACCCCTCCTCCACCAATTATGAGACGGTAGGTAACCATCATTATGGCTGCAATGAGGGTGGGGACAAACCCAAAAAACATTCCTGTGACACCGATTAATATAGTACGGCTATCGAATATGAGTCCCTCAGTTAACACAAAGGGGCGTGACATGATGAGCAATCCAGCTAAGCCGACAGTAAGACCTAAAAACAGGACGTACAAGACACTTTTACGCGAAGACTTGAAGGGGTAAACAATATATACCGCACTTAGGGAGAGTAATAGAGCAATATTATAAATAATATCAATTACCATTACAATGGCCACCTTACTTGTTCTCTCGTATGGTTATGATCTCTACCAAGAAATAGGATCTCTCTATCGCCTAGCACCTCAAGTACTGCCTGAAGTTCTTGAGTTACTTTAAAACATTCGGAGCCCAAACGAACACTCGGTAGTGTCCCCACACCTTGGTACCTACTCACTCCTTACAGAAGATTATCACAAATGAACGACTCGATTTCTTCCTTGCTCTTTAGCCCTGTAGAGCGCTTTATCGGCCCGACTGACAATGCTCTCTGTTTCAGTATCAAAGATGGTAACATCGGCAATTCCAATACTCACTGTTACAAGAAAAGAATGCTCAGCAACTACAAAACTAGCTTGCTGAATACCCTCGCGAATAGTTTCTGCCAGCTCTATCACTTCCGGTATAGAAAGTCCTTCCACCGACATAATAAACTCATCGCCCCCAAAGCGGGCCACGATGTCGTCGCGTCGTGCTATGTTACGAATTATAGAGACCGCTTGTTTAAGGATTTGGTCGCCCGCAAAATGCCCGTGGGCATCATTAATATGTTTAAAGTGATCTATATCGAGAATCATTACTGTTAATGGGTAGTTATCCTGCTTAAATAAATCAAGCTGCTCATTGAGGCGTTCAAAGAAGTACCTTCGATTTGAGACGAGAGTCAGTGGATCCTGATACGAGAACGCTCGTAATTTTTGCTGCATAATTTTCCGTTCAGTGATATTTAAGATTAAAGCAGTTACCGCTCGTTGATTATTATACAATGATGCTAGGGGAAATAGACGTGCTTCATACCACTGCATGCCACCTGGACCTGTCTTGGGAATCCCTCGTATTGTTTCGGTAACCAAAGAGTATTCAAAGCTATGTAACATATTGTTATCTAGCGTCCTCTTCACTTCCTGCATAAACGATTCTGCAAATTGCTCTTCCATGAAATCATAAATGTTCTTCCCTTTTAAATTTTGAGCATCGTCATACAAAGAACGTTCAGTACCGCCGAAGACATCAAGATAGGTCCCCTCTTCAGAAATAATAAAAAATGGATCGGCAATTGATCGCAATAAGTTCTCATAGAGATTGAACATGGCGTGGTATTGCATGAAAAGTTACCTCCTTATGGATGTTATTCGGTTAAGTGGAAGTTCTAGAAAGACCTGTACTACAGCCCTATCAAACTGGGTTCCAGCATGAAGAAGTAATTCTTTAAGAGCCGAATCAGTATCCAAAGGCACGTGATATCCAGAAATGTTAGTCATAGAATCAAAAGCATCTGCAACAGATATGATTTTTGCCTGTAAAGGTATACTACTATCTTTGAGTCCTTGTGGGTAGCCTTTTCCATCGGGTCTTTCATGGTGCATCAATATCCAATCAGCAATCCGCCCAAAGTTTTGTACTGAGCGGAGAATATGAAAGCCCACCTCGGGGTGGCGGCGCATTTGAGCCCACTCATGCGTAGATAAGGGGCCTTGGCGCTGGAGAAGCTCCCCCTCTATCCCAATCTTTCCTATATCATGTAGCAACCCACCTAAGCGCAGTTCTTTGAGATCGTCAGGTGGCAAGCCCATAGCTTCTCCAACGGCATAGGCTAATGTAGCAACATGCTCACTATGACTTCTTTCAAATTCACCTTTTTCGTGCAACCTATCCGCAAGTAAACTTATAACTTCCTGTTTATAACTGGAGCTTTCTAATAATTTCCGACGATACATCACATCTTCGGCCTCTTCATATAAGTTTGTAAAAGGTTTATGGAGAGAGTCCATAGTGGCAAAACCAAAGGATACAGAAAGTTTTGTTTTCCCTATTTTACACAGGGAAATCTTATGTTGCACGGCTTTGATTTTAGTCTGCACCTCTTCTTGGGAGGTAGAGGGAAAGACCATGACGAATTCGTCACCCCCCACACGTGCAATCATATCATCACTCTCTTTAACTACCCGCAGACAATCTGCGCAGGCTTTCAATAATTCATCACCTGCATGATGTCCAAACACATCGTTAGTCAGTTTTAAACCATTCACATCGCATACCACCAAGGAGAGTGGTAAAACATTTTCAGTTGCAAAACGGGTTGATTGTTGCCTTGTAAAATAGCGGCGATTATACAACCCCGTTAATTGATCCCGGTAACTAAGATGGAGAATTTGTTCTTCATACAACTTATGTTCGGTAACATCCCGACTCACACCAATAACTTCAATATTCTCTGTATCTCCAAAACGGAAATTTATTGATGAATCGGCCCAAGCAATAGATTTATCACGTTTTATATGGCGTGCTTGGAATTTCCAATCCCGCTTAAGTTCTGGATTCCTCCGAAATTCCTTAATCATGGTCCGTAAAGTTTTTCTTACTTTCTCACAATCTTCGGGATGGATCAATTCGGAATATGAAAGTGAAATTATATCGTCGGGCATATACCCCATAAAATTGAAAACTGAATGACTTATGTAATTAAAACATTTCTTTTTTACATCGTATACCCAAATGACGTCAGAGGCATGCTCTGTAATCAACCGATATCTTTGTTCGCTATGAGCCAAAGCTATTTCGCTTTTCTTCCGTTCAGAAATATCTAATTGCATCCCGAAATGGCCTGTAATTCGCCCTTTACTATCGTACAGTGTTGAATAGTCACCCATAACCCATAAAAGAGAGCCATCTAGTCGTCGTGCCTCTGACTCCATCCTCACACGTCCGGAATCTAGTAAGTTACGCCACAATTTTCTGGCAGCACTTGGATCATGTTTAAAAAACTCTGCTACCGTCATTTTGAGTATCTGTTCTTTGGTGGTCTTGTACATTTTGAGAAATGCATCATTAGTTCGCACTATTCTCTGATGCTGCATGATATAGTCCACCATGCTCTTTTTATCAGAAGCTTGATCCCAGTCGACTGGAGCATCGAGCAAGAACATGCACAATCCCGTTAGAGCCTGTTCAAAAAACAAGTTCATAATTTCTAGTTCACTTTGCTTTACTTCCTCATTCTGTGATCTTTTTGTGGTATCTTTAGCAGTTCCATACATGAGACCTTTGCTCACATACACCTGCCAGGCGAGAGTACGATACGAACCATCCAGATGACGAAACCGATTGATGAACTTGTGGCTCACACCTTCCTGATGGAGGAGAGCCAAAGATGTTTTAGTTACTTCCCTATCATGATCATGAAGGTAGTCCATGATATTTGAATCCAACAAGGTGATTTTCTCATAGCCAAATACTCGCGACCATTCATCACTTACCAGTAAGAACTTGCCTGCAAAGTTTAATACACAGAGCAGTGCAGGTGTACAACTAAGCATGCTCTCTTGCAGCAACAGGCGTTCAGCCTGAAGCGCAACAAACCCCTGTTCAGGGCTCATGGCATGGATACGAAACCAGGTATCAGCCTGCGGAACTCTTTGCACAAAATCCTGATCTTTTCCAGTTAATCCTACTCGCCCGAGCACAGTTATCCAATCAAAACCGTCTTGCAAAATTCTGGGAAAGATATCGGTAACTCTTTTGCCGATGAGATGTTCTTTTTGCAGTGAGAATAAAGAGGTAAAAGCTGCATTAACTTCTATAAATTCAAAATCAACGGGCGTACCGGTTCCATCAGTAACTGTTTTTATATAGGCATATATATATGAGGACCCTTCAATTATTTTACGATGTATATCCCCCTGCATACATACCTTCCTTTGGCTATGCAGTTTAGCATGGAATTTAGAATGATTCCATGGATTATATAGGGACTAAGCCTGAAGGAGACGTGAGGTATTTCCCTGACTGAAAGAGATACATATCATTTATCCACAAACCTGCACAGCTAACTTGA
>CAZGDR010000074.1:0-6055 GCA_964524755.1 uncultured Spirochaetaceae bacterium | reverse complement strand
TATAAGGAGGTGATGCTATGCTGGCAAGTAAGAAATACAAAAGCAAGCATCAAACCACACATTGGTTGAAACCAAATACGTGCAGTGTAGATGTGAAAAGCTAACTTATAATGAAGCGATGTTTGGAATGGTGTCCCAGAGATGCGTACGATTATTTTCTAATACCCGCACTACGTACTTGTGATTAACATTTTTCTGCTTGTGAACGTCGAGCCTAGGATACTGCAACAAAAAACTACCGCCGTACACCACACCTCCTGCCTTGGTTTGTGAGATATACGTTTTACGTCGAATTAAAGAGGCGTAGTGCATTGCTTTTAAGCAATAGGGCGAAGTTTCTGACGATTTTGTGGCTAAAAAAATACATGACTTTGCCGTCGCAATTCTTAATTTAAGCAAATCTTCTGGGTCTTCACGTACCGCATCTGTTTCATTGCCTGCGTCCCAATCAAAGAAAGCATCAATACCTCCTAACGAGAGCATGACAATGAAACCTTGCACCATGCGAAAATCCCAAATGCTATGGCTTATAAATACTCTAGGTTTGGGAATCTTAACCTTTAGATGAGTATAGGAAAACTCCTGGTTTATGTTATCGGAATAAATTGAAGAGAGTTTTAGGAGTTGCGACTGTTCTATGGCCATACTATTCCCTGTTCCTTTAGTGCATATGAATCAAACCAGAGCAACAGATCAATAGTCTTCGCGTACTCCGAATTCAGCATGTTCTACCCACCTATCGGGTCTTTCAACCATGACAATGATATCATCAATTAAGTCATAGTGGCGTCGTTCTTCCTCAATAATCTTGGCTAATGCCCGTTTTTGTTTTACATCAGAGATTAATTCATGTTGTTCTGAATAAAACTCAATACTCTTCAGCTCAATCTCTAAAGCATGTTCATAGAGAGCAAGTTGGCTCTCTTCACTCAAGAAGTCGTCTTTTGAAATTTCTTTAAAAATTTGTGCAGCTTTAACAGAAGCGTCAGAGGTGCTTGCAGGAATATCGATGTTTGCCTTCATCGCTTCGAAGGTGGCCCTATGTCGATCTTCATCTTCGGCAAGCATGGTAAAAATATTTTTAAATCCTATCGAAGGGGCCTTTTTAGCTAAGTCCCTATAATAAGCAGCACCCTCAATTTCCATCTTGATTGCAATGTCAAATAATTTCATATTAATCTCCTCGCTTGTAACTGGATAGTACCAATTCCTATAGAAGTTGGCAAGGAGAATGCCTCTCTATCATAAGGTTATACAAGAGAGGCAAACTTACTCTTTTTTAGCAAAATCAGAAAAAAACATATTATTTCAAGTAATTTATTGATTTACGTGAGAATTTCAGATTAAAAACATACAAGAAACATACTTTTATCGATTTGTCAAGGAAAACTTTTAAATAACTATTGCTTTTTATTCTAAAAGGAGAGATACTACAGATGAGGTTATAAAAGACCTACAAAAATGAATACAAGGAGGGGTCACATGAAAAATGACACCAGCAACGCAAGGATGCAATTCCTGATGGCTAGCACTGGATCCGTCTTTACCAAAGAAGATTACCAGGCCCTATCCAATCAAATAGAAGTGCATAAATATCTGATTAACCAGAGAATTCCCTGGACAATCAGTTGGGATGAAGCCGCATTTTCCTGGACGGAGAATGTCTTCCACTCAATAATGCAAGTTATCGACAATTGGGAAGTGCGTCTTGCCTTTTCAGATAAAACAGAATCAGAGCTTTACTTCGAAATTTCAAATCACTGGTATTATCTACTAGAGAAGAATTCACAAGTAACAGCTTATTATGCTGCAGTTGATTATGCCGCAACTTATGGTAAAGGACTTGGAAAATTTGTTTCCAAAATGCTTTTACCGCGCAACGTAGCCTAAGGATACTCATCCAGCTGTCTTTCATTAGATGGCTGGATATTTTTTATTCACTACCTATTTCAACCTATATCCATATACATACACCTAATCTACATCAACACAATACATTTCTTATATGCTCTCTGTGACATCATCACCGATTAAAAATGCATATGGTGCCATACTGCCCTAACTTAACAATAAGGTAGGAACACATGGCTTTTAATTTTATGAATCTGTTTGGTAATGCTGAAAAAACAACTGGAGCAAAAACGTTGGTAGTAAAAACCGAGCGTTGTCCACAAAACCATCATTGTCCGGCTATACAGGCTTGCCCTGTTGGAGCTCTCTCTCAAAAGGGCTTTTCGGCACCAGTAGTTGATTATGAGACATGTACCAGTTGCGGTGCATGCACGCGCTATTGTTTCCCTAGAGCTATAGTGATGGAAAAGCAGACATGAAATCAGCGAGAAAAGGGTTAGCCCCCGGCCTTTTCGCCATCACCTTACTCTATTTTGGCCTCGGCTTCGTCTCCCTTTATTTTGCATTGCTAGCTTTAGCCTGTATGGCTATTCCTTTCCTTCTTATCGCTAGGTATAAAAAGAAAGTATGGTGCCATCATTGGTGCCCTCGAGCCTCTCTCACCACACTGGTAGGGAAAAAGCAATCGAAGTGGAAAATCAATCCCACAATGTTCACAGACGGGTACTTACGCAAGATCATGCTCTGGTACTTTGGTTTGAACCTCTTATTCATTACCGGCTCAACCATCCAAGTAGCTTTAGGGAGAATGTACCCTATGGCGTACCTGCGGCTCTTTATAGCCATCCCTTTGTGGCCTCTTTTCCAACTCTTTCCAATTCCCGGACCGCCTTGGCTTATACACCTTACCTACCGATTCTATTCCATGATGCTTAGCACCACCCTTCTTTCTCTGGTAATGGCCCGCGCCTGGCGGGCGAGAACTTGGTGTGCAGTCTGTCCGGTAGGAACACTATCGAACAAACTTACACACCTTCAGAACAAATCTACAGAGCAAGTTTGAGAATTTTTTCAACATCATCGGCATATAATTTCTTAAAATTACCGATTGAGGTACGTCCAATCATGGCACTTTCAGCCATTTTACGAACATTTTCGTTACTGATTTCAGCATCACTAAGACGTACAGGCATCCCGATATTACGATAAAAGTTCTCTAGACGCTCAATAGCCGTTTCAATCAATGTATCTTTATCGTCGAGCGTTAAGCTCACATCCCAAACGCGAGTAGCATATTGCACAAACCGATCTACATGGGTTTTATACACGTACCTCATCCATGCAGGGAAGACAATCGACAATCCAGCCCCATGGGCGAGATCGTAGATCCCACTGATTTCATGTTCAATGTCATGACTGCCCCAATCGCCTATTCGCCCTTGGTCGAGCAGATTGTTATGGGCAATCGTTCCCGTCCACATCAATTCAGCACGATAACGATAATCTTTAGGGTGCTTCAACGCTAATGGTGCATACGAAATAATATTACGCATAGCACTCTCAAGCAGTCTATCTGAGAGGTCATTATGCTTTTCCGTGGTAAAATAGCGCTCATGCAGGTGCGCTAAGATATCGGAAGCTCCACAGGCTGTTTGGTAAGCAGGGAGTGTATAGTTAGTCTCAGGATCCATTATCGCAAATTTAGGGATATTGGTTTCGCTGTTAACGGCCCGTTTGAGATTTTTGTCCCAATCGGTAATTACACTTCCTGTAGAACTTTCTGACCCAGCGGCTGGAATAGTAAGCACTACACCTACTGGCAGAGCTTCGCGGACAATGCAATCACCACGCATGTAATAGTCGTCCCAAATATCTTCATCAGGACGTAGTTTGACGCCAAAACCAATGGCCTTGGCTGAGTCGATAACACTTCCCCCACCAACGGCAAGAATAAGGTCAATCTTCTCTTTCTTACATAACGCAATACCTTCACGCACGAGTGAAAGACGTGGATTGGGAACTACACCAGGTAATTCGACAACTTCTAGTCCGGCTGCTTTTAAAGATTTACTGACTTGGTCGTAAACTCCATTCTTTTTAATGGAACCGCCACCGTAATGAAATAGAATTTTCTTGCCATAGGAAGCTGCTAAAGCTCCTACTTCTTTAATTGTCCCTTTCCCAAAAACAATGCGCGTTGGATTGTAATAATTGAAATTTAACATTGTATAAGACCTCCTGTCTAAATTATCACTATATCATAGAACTCGTGGTACGCTCTCACTTTTACGTAAGATCCAAGCTAAGGCCTGTACCACTAAATCATGATCTTCTTCTTCGGTTAAACCGGAAACGGTAATAGCTCCCACAACTCCTGTTCCCCGCAATATTATGGGGAAACATCCTCCATGAAAGGCATATTCAACAGCATCTAAATAGTATCTCTCGGCTGGAGTTTCTCCCAAATCAGCTAACAGTCTACCCATATAACGACTGGAATGACCAAATCTGGCCACAGTACGTTTCTTACGCTCAATCCATCCCTCATTATCGATCGAAGCTCCGTTAGACGACCAGTGAAATAAACAGCGCCCAGAAAAGGTAATATCGATGGCAATCGGCAACTCCTCTTTACGAGCTTTAGTTACAAACCAAGAACCTAATCGCCAAGCAATTTCTGAATCAAAGCGATTGAATTGCAACGCTTCCTCTTGTTGCAATAAAGCATTAAGAATTTCAGACATAATGACTCCTTTCTACATATTTATGGGTAGTATACCACACCCTATACACAGCGCATACTAAGACAGTAAAAACCATACCCATCTATTTCAATAGTTCAATAGAAATTTATATGCCATATATCTGTGTAATTAACGCTCTCCATTTTCGATAGATTCTCTAGTCGTTCTCATTATAAAGAGCCCATAAATAGTACAAAAATATTGAATACATAAAGATGGTAGAAACTATTTTTCACTCATGTTACACTGCCTCCCATTCCGATAACTCGGAAACGGAGTGTGAGCATGGACATCTGTATACAGCCCAAAAGTACCTATGGGTTGTACGAAACCCCTTTACTACATCAAACTTCTTTTTGGTCGACAGTCAAAAGTGGACAAGGCATACCAAGCCAAGCCTATGATATTAAAGTACGCCCTAAAGATATTGGCTTTAGTGGTCATTGTGCCTATGTGCTCGATGACATCTTGGTTTTATACCAATCTGTTGGTCACGATAAAACTATAGGGTACGTCCCGTACGGCCCGGCTATAGCTCCAACTGACGAGTCAATTGGTAATTTCCTAGAAGAACTTTCAGAGACATTACGTCCTCATATCCCGAATAATTGCATTATGTTGCGGTATGATCTTCCATGGGAATCACCTTGGGCTCATGATGACGAAGTCTTTGATGATACGGGGCAATGGTTGGGACCTCCTGAACCGAACCTGCAGGAATTGCGCCTCAACTGGGGCACCCAAACTCACAACCTCCGTAAAGCTACGACAGACATCCTCCCCTCCGATACCATGCTCGTTAACTTACTACCAGATGAAGAGACCATTCTACGCTCTATGAAAGCGAAGACCCGTTATAATATCCGTTTAGCACAACGTCGCGGTGTAACAGTGAAAAAAGGTGATTTTACTGACATGGATACATTCTACGACCTCTACCGCCAAACTTGCTACCGCAATAAAATCACCCTTCATCACCGCAGTTTTTTTGATGTGATGTTCACGACCCACACTGTTGAGCAAGGTAGTCATGATGAATCTACGGACTTCGAGCTTCTTCTAGCTTACGAGGGAGACTTCCCGTTGGCAGCTTTGTTTATCGTCTACTCTAGTTCACGTGCAACTTACTTATTTGGAGCTTCGGCCTCCTCCCGCCGCGACCGCATGGGAACCTACGCTTTACAGTGGGAGGCCATTCGCAGGGCAAAAAAGCGTGGTTGCACGGAATATGATCTTTTCGGGACCCCACCCAATGCTGATCCCGCTCATCCCATGCATGGGCTCTATCGTTTTAAAACAGGTTTTGGTGGTAATGAGTTGCATAGAATGGGTTGTTGGGACTACCCGTTTGCACAATCTGATTACTCCAGTTTTATAACCCAAGAAATGTTAGCCCAAGGGTATCACCTCAGTTAAACACCCTTTCTAAGGTCATCACCCGTTCGGGTGACTTTCCATAT
>CAZGDR010000073.1:0-6125 GCA_964524755.1 uncultured Spirochaetaceae bacterium | reverse complement strand
ACTCCTACTTCAAATCTTGCGCCATGACACGCTTTTGTTCATCGAGATCACGTTGAATGGCCATATCTGTAATTTCTTCCCCAACCAGCTCTCTGGCTATCCTTCCATTTTTCATAATCAAAACACGATGGCAATGTGAGGTGATTTCTCTAATCTCATCAGAAATCAGAATAACTCCCATCCCACTATTTTTTGCCATTTCATTTATGGTGATAAATATCCCAGCTTTAGCCCCCACATCAATTCCAACTGTAGGTCCATCTAGAATAAGAACTTTGGGATCCATGGCCAGCCATTTGGCAAGGACAATTTTTTGTTGGTTTCCACCTGAAAGTGTTCGGGCAATTTTTTCCTTATCATCAGTTTTAATTGCCATGTCTTCAATCCATTTTTCGGCCATTGCATCTATCTTCTCAGTATCAACTAACCCTATACTTGTGGTGGATTGGTCCAAGGTCGCAATAGCAATATTAAGTTTAATTGACTTATTCATGACTAAGCCTTGGGTAAGACGGTCTTCAGGAACATAGGCAATCCCATGTTTTACTGCATCTTGAACCGACTTTATTGTCACAGGCTCTCCACTAATTTTGATCTGTCCGGAATCAGCGGGAGCAGTACCAAATAATGCAGAAGCTAATTCAGTCCGTCCAGACCCAAGCAATCCAATAACCCCTAAAACTTCTCCTCTCTGTAGTGAAAATGAAATATCAGCAAAGTTATTTTTCTTTGTCAAGTTAGTTATTTCCATTACCTGCTCCGGAGAAACGTTAGCGTGTATATTTCGGGTGTGGATCATCGACTTGCCTACCATAAAATTTTCAATCTTATTGATAGTGAGCTCAGACATTGGTTTTGAAGCAACCATCTCTCCATCCCGTAAGATAGAGACGGTGTCACATAATTCTGCAATTTCATCGAGTTTGTGACTAATAAAGATTATAGCTATACCGAGATCTTTTAGGTTGTTTACCAAACGGAATAGTTGATTTATTTCTTGTCTTGTTAAAGCAGTGGTAGGTTCATCTAAAATCAATAATTTCGAATCATTATTTAAAGCTCGAGCAATGGCAACTAATTGCTGTTGGGCAATGGGGAGTTCTCCAACGAGTTCATGATGATTAATATCCACCCCTAATTCATCTAAAATATTTACCACTCTCTGTTCAAACTGTTTTCTTGAGAAAATCTTTCGATTTTGCTCTAAAACCCGGCCCAATAAAATATTTTCCATTACAGTTAGGTTAGGAAATAGGGAAATGTCCTGATAAATAACACTAATCCCATGCCGTATACCGGTAAGAGGACCATAACTAGTGATCTTCTTCCCTTCGATAGTTATTTCACCCCCATCGGCAGGCAATACCCCGGCAAGTATCTTAATTAGTGTTGATTTACCAGAACCATTCTCTCCAACTAGGCCATGTATCTCGCCCTGCTTAACTTTAAATGTGACATCTTTGAGCGCTTGCACACCACTGAATCGCTTACTGGCATGTTGTATAGTTATAAAATCCATAAACTTCTCCAAATGACGACCGAACGAAGAGACTCCGTTCGGCCGTGGTAAGACTTATGAGCTACTACTAGAAATCATAATCATCGACGTTTGTTTTATCGACAATAAGTGGACGATCAAATAGAACGTTCATTCCATCAATCTCTGGTACACCTAACGTAGGAATATTCAACCCTTGCTTGATACTATCACGTTTACCATCGAGGATAAGCTTTGAAAGATAAACCATTGCATAACCAGCCTCACCGGGATCCCATAGTACCGAAAGACTTGCTGACCCGTCTTTAATAAAGGGGGCAATTTCTTTTGGACTCGTAGTTCCAATAACAGTGAGTTTACCTATCAAGCCTCTTTCACGTAGAGCTTGAGCAGCGCCTGGAGCTCCTTGGCTACCAAAAGCTAAGACTGCTTTTAAGTTCGGATACACATTGATGAGTTCAAGTGTTTTTTGGCGAGCTGCATTTCTATCTTCTGACACTGGTTGTTTGGTAGTTACAAGGCGCATTTGAGGATAATTTTTCTTCTGATAGGCAATTGCAGCATCAGCCCAGATGTTATGTGCGGGAACTGTCAGTGAACCAACAAATACTACGTAATCACCCTTTCCTCCCGTTCTGTCGGCAATTTCTTTCATCATTGTTTCACCGAATTTCACGTTATCGATCATTTCAACGTTAAAATCACCAGCTTCCTGGTTGGGTGATTCATGTGTTAACACTACGATCCCTTGCTCGCGAGCTCTTTGGAAAGCAGGTACTACTGAATTTGCATCATTGGGAACGACCATGATGGAATTAACGCCTTGGTTAATAGCATCTTCAATTAGTCGAACTTGTTGAGCTTCATCAGCTGCAGCAGGAGCCTGCATGTATGCATCTACATCGTACTCTTTAGCTGCGGCCAGCATTCCCTTTTCAAGAGCATTAAACCATGCTGCACGAAGTTTTGGAATCGCTACCATTGTATACTGTTTTGCTCCAACAGCCGCTTCCTGTTGTCCAGCTGCAAACATTCCCTGTGCAACTAGAATCAACACCATCGCAAGAAGTAAAAATCTTCTTACATTCTTCATACGGACCTCCTATAATATGTAGTCGCGTCCTTTTCAAGACGCTTCTTCATTAATCTCGTGGGGGATAGGTACGTAGCGGAGGAGGTATCTCTCCTGCATTTCCTATCTCTAATACCACGCCAACTTTATCAACAGATTCTAAATAATAAAATTCGTCATCTCCGATTCTGCCACTCTGAATCACTTCGTAGCCTTTCTTTCGATACTTCTCAATTGCTTTAGCACAATCCTTATAATAAAATTTAACGTGCTGCAAACCATATCCGTGCTTCTCAATAAATTCATTATAAATACTGTATCCATCCAGAGGTTGCATAAGTTCATATTGGATAGGACCAACCCAAGTAACCGCTAACGCATACCGTTGTGTATTTGGCTTTCCGCGATACATCGAATCCTGGACTGTTTTAGGACCATATTCATATATATCCCAAGGACCGATCCCAAAATCTTCCCAAAAGTGCTTCATCGCTTTGTCGATATCTTCAACAACTTGTGCTACCTGAACTAATTGACCATCTTTCATGACTAGCCTCCTATTTTTTTAGGCAAAACTATGAGGAATCCCCTCAAGATTTGTATGGCGATGATGCATCGCTTGGACATCGACGTTATTACGTTCGATCAAGAGCATCGTAATAATATCAGTAAACAAGAACATTGATTGTTCTAAGAGAGAAGCCATAGGTTGAATAGAAGGAACTTCCAAATCACCACCAAAAATCTGCCCAGGAACACGCACGGTAAAATCGGCTAATTGGCCGTGTTCATTTTCTGGATGCGCGGTGAGCAATCCTATACGAGCTCCAGCTTCCTTGGCTAAACGAATTACGTTAAGCTCAACATTAGTTACGGCACAAATGCCTAACAATAGATCACCTTCTCCAATCCTTGGAGTAATAGTGTCGTAGACAATGTAGGTATCAAACCCCATATGTTTCAATCTCATGGCGAACCCACGCATTGAGAGAGCCATTCGCCCCATTGCATACAACTGAATAGTTTTGGCTTTACCTATCTCATCTAACAACACTTCAACTTCCTGTGGGTCCACTCTATTCAATACTGTTTTATTTTCTTCTATTATTGTTTTTGCCAATTGCTTATAATCCATATAATCTCCCCTTGATTTATAGATACTCAATAATAAACCGTTCTATAGCAGTTGTCAAATTTTATTTTTTTATTTTATAATTGGGAAAATTAGAACTTACATGTTCTTTACAAGTTGCTCCATGACAACTGGAAAAAGGCTTTCAATCCTTGAAGCTATGCTCTCTAGTCGCCATAAAAGAGATTTTGCGCTATACTTACCGTATGAAAACTTATCAACTAGGACTCTATGAAAAGGCCATCCCCGATGCGGTGTCATGTACAGACAAGTTAATGCTAGCTAAGCAACAGGGATATGATTATTTAGAAATTAGCATAGATGAATCTGATGCCAAATTGGCACGTCTTACCTACTCTCCGAAACAGATGCAAGAACTCTTAGATGCTAGTATTCAATCTATCCCTATGGGGTCCATGTGTCTCAGTGGTCACAGGCGTTTCCCTTTAGGAAGTGAGAAAACCGCTCAACGATCTTTAGATATCATGGAGCAGGCTCTCCATTTTGCTGCCTTTATGGGCATTCCGATTATTCAACTGGCTGGGTATGATGTCTACTATGAGGAATCAACTGCAAAAACAAGAGCGCTCTTTACTGAAAATTTGCATACCTGTGCTAATCTAGCCGCCAAGTACGGTATAATACTAGCATTTGAGACCATGGAAACGGCGTTTATGAACACAGTAGAAAAGGCGTTAGAGTTTGTAAAGATTATTGATTCACCCTATCTCCAGATTTACCCCGATCTAGGCAATATTGTAAACGCTGCCTACAGTGAGAATAAAGACCCCGCAAAAGACCTGTTAATGGGTGCTGGTCACATTGTAGCCGTCCATATAAAAGAGAGTCTACCGGGGAAATTTCGAGAAATCCCCTATGGGACAGGCCATGTCGACTTCCCTCATCTATTGGATACTTGCTGGAATTTAGGTGTCCGTAGATATGTTACTGAATTTTGGCATAACAGTGCTAATGACTGGAAACAACAAATTGTTGATTCATATGATTTTATCATGAGTTCTTTTTTCGCCAATACATAAAAAATATTACGGATAGATTTTCTCTGGTTCACGGCGCCTCTTAGGTCTTTCAATCAGCTCTATGGTGGTGCCAAGTAAATCTTCAGTATCGAGGTAAGCAAAGTAACCGTCCCCATCGGGGCCATGCCCTCCTCCTTCCATGGTTACCACTAGACCTGCCGATTGAGCTTGTTGAAGGGCTGTTTCCATTGAATCTACCACAAATCCAAGATGTTGAATTCCATATCCATGTTTTTTAATAAAGTCAGTGTAGACCGTATCTCCTTCCAGATGCTGAATCATCTCTATGCGGGTAGGACCAAAATAAGAGAGTGCTATTCTCATTTGATACTCACAAGGTTTTCCGTATCTTTTCATCATGCTTAGTAACGGCTTGCCATAGGTATAGAAGTGCCATGGACCAATTCCAAATAGGCGATGATGCTGTTGCACAACAGCATCAAGATCCTCTACTACATAGGCAATTTGAGAGACTCCTTGGGCTAAAAAAGGGAGCTTGGTTTGTAATGCATCTAGATTTTCCACCATATCATCTCCTTGAAAGTGACTGTTCTAATTTTTCCCCGACAGCTCCGCCGGGGTGAATAACGGCAAATTGTTCCTCAGTATACCCCGTTATAGTCATTACCGATATGCAAATTGCATCACACAGTCCTATAACCGCTAAAGTACTCGTAGTTGCTAATAAATTAAACGGATCAGCTTCTTTTTTTACCCGCACGGTTAAGGTATAATCACTGCCTCTTGCTAGTGGAGAATCGGTTTGTTCAGTGATAGCAACAATATTCACGTTTTTAGTGTGTAACGCTGGTAGCAATTGGACTAGCTCTTTTGTTCCACCACCTTTAGAGATTAAAAATACTACATCATCAGCTTGAACAACTCCGAGAGCACCATGTATAGCATCAGCAGGATTAAGATAAAGAGCTGGCACTTCAATGCAGCACAATGAATGGGCAAACTTTCTCGCAGCCACACCACTCGTTCCTACTCCACTCACCATAACTCGACCCTTACAATTGGCCAACAGGTGAACAACCTTCATAAACTGATCATTTGCAGCGTAGTCCTGCAACCGTTGTAGTTCAGAAGCTGCAGTAGCCCAGACCCCTTTCGCAATGTGCAAAATTTCATTATCTATCATACCTAAACTGAACCATACTCTTTATAATTTTACAAGTAATACTAAGCAACAAAATTCTTCATTGTAACAAACCGTATAAGAACGAATATTTTTCTATAGTATTGCATAGATGACTAACTAAGTTTATCTTTTAGAGGGAGGAAAACAGATGCTTCTAGCTTTTGAGAACACCTATCCAAACATTGAAAAAGCACTTTACATTGCTCCGAATGCCACACTAGTGGGTGCTGTTGAGATGG
>CAZGDR010000072.1:2133-6137 GCA_964524755.1 uncultured Spirochaetaceae bacterium | reverse complement strand
GCAACACGTACCATCACGCTCCTCCTATAATTTTCTCAACAAGTAGTAACAACACTATAACCAGCTCTACATAACGCTGGCAAAGGACACCTCTTTCACCAGCAGGTCATACCTGATGCAACAGCCACATAGGGGAACTGACCAGCGGGATACAAAAGAATCAACGAACTCGATTATATTAACTGGACTTACCCACAACCGATTTTACACACCTTCCATGCCGATGTATCTTTACCTCTTAGGCCCAAGATATAATTAAATTGCACAAACCTCTGAATCATGGAAGCAATTTACACCCTTTTTATTTGGTCTCACACCCATACTATTAGGATTTAGTACCTCCACATCAATAGTAAAATTTTAACACGACATTGAGCACAACACAACTGGAGATACATATAACGAGAAGTGATAAGAGGAGGTAATATACGTATAAGAAACCAGTTGAAAATTTCTTTGCCCCTCTTGCTATGCTGGGGGTTACAATCGAGAGTACTTGTTTGGTATAAAAACTAAATTCCCTACGTTTTTATCAAAATAAATTCTACTATTACAAATAGTTACTTATATATGAGAACTCTTTGTTGACACCTGAATTTGGCAGTGTTAGACTGAAAGTAGAAACAATAAAGGGGGTTCGTATGAAAAAAACGACTATTGTTTTTCTTGCAGTATTATTAATTCTTTTTGTTGGCGCACCGGTGCTGTTTGCAGCAGGGGCAGCCGAACAACAGAATAAAATTGTGGCCTACTCAGCTCATGAGGAGAGTATCATCGAAGCTATGATGGGAATGTGGGAGAAAACCTATCCCGATACTAAACTCGAAGTAATTCGTATGGGCTCAGGTGAAATAATTAGCCGAGTTCGAGCTGAAGCAAATCGCCCGCAGGGTGATGTTATCTGGAGTATTGGTGGAGAAGCTCTGGAGCAAAACTCCGACTTGCTCGAAATGTATGAACCAGCAGATTGGGACCAAATAGCAGATGTTTTCAAAGTTGGAACCAACTGGTTACCGTATACAGCTATTGTTATGGTATTTATTGCTAATACCGATATGCTAAAAGAGTATGAAATGCCTAGAACTTGGGCAGATCTTGCCAGCGTGAAGAAAGGTTTGATTATGGCTAACCCCATTCAATCAGGATCGGCATATATGCAGTTAGCCAACGTCCTAACAGCGTATGGCGAAGAAAAGGGATGGGATGTTTTTGAGTCATTTATGAAGAACATGATGTTGTCATCCAGTTCGGGTGCTGTACCACGAGTAGTCGCTGATGGTGAATACGCGGTTGGAATTACCCTTGAAGACAATGCACAGCGCTATGTTGCAGGTGGAGCACCAGTCAAGATTATCTATCCTGCCGATGGTGTTGTAGCTGCTCCCGATGGAGTTGCAAAGATAAAAGGTGCACCGAATCCTGCTGGTGCAGATCTCTTCCTCGACTGGGCAACCTCGACAGAAGTACAGAACTTCCTCGTCGACCGCATGGGCCGTCGCCCTGTACACGAAGGGGCAAAGAGTCCTGCTGGACTTCCTCCATTGAGTACTATCAATACTGTTGATTATGATTTTGGATGGTCGGCTGATAACCGCACTAGATTCATCGAACAGTTCTCTGACCTTATGATGGAGATGGGTTTGTAATCTCTCGTTAACATGTACGAATGTCGGAACCACACGACCGACTACTAGTTGTGTGGTTCCTCATTTTCAACTATATCGGTACACGATGGAGAGTGGCTGTTATGTATGTTCAAATAGATGATCTGAGCAAGAGTTTCCCGGGAGTCAAAGCGCTCGACAATGCTAATATTACCATAAAAGATGGTGAGTTTTTTACGTTACTAGGGCCAAGTGGGTGTGGAAAAACCACATTACTACGCATCATAGCTGGGTTTTATAAACAAGATACGGGTCATATCAAGGTGGCAGGAGAACTCATTGACCATATTCCTCCTCACATGCGTGATATCGGCATGGTTTTCCAAAACTATGCCGTCTTCCCGCATATGACTGTGGAACAGAACGTCGCCTTTGGTCTGGAAAACCGTAAAATTCCTAAAGACGAAATTGCTACACGCGTAGCTGAAGTACTCGAGATGGTCCAAATGACGGGGTATGAAAAGCGCACTCCTGATCAACTCTCAGGCGGACAGCAACAACGAGTCGGCCTTGCTCGAGCTTTGGTAATTGCACCTCGCCTACTCTTAATGGATGAACCGCTATCCAACCTTGATGCTAAATTGCGCTTAAATATGCGCGAAGAAATTCTTGATATCCAAAAGCGGTTGGGTACAACTGCTATCTATGTAACACACGACCAAGAAGAAGCTTTGGTTATCTCTGACAGGATTGCAGTAATGAACCTAGGTGTTATCCAACAAATTGGCACTCCTTGGGAAATTTACCGTGATCCAATTAATGAGTTTGTCTCCTCCTTTGTGGGTAGTATGAATAAACTTACTGGCGAAGATGCCTTAAAAGCCAGTAAATCACCAAAAGAACTCACCGCCACGTTCCCCGCTGGGACCAAACCTAGTTCTTGCAAAATCTGCTTTAGGCCTAACGATGCTAAAATCCTCATACGAGGAGCCGCTAAAGATCCCGCAGCCGTCCATTTTACGGGAAAGGTGAGAAAGAGTCTCTTCATTGGAAGCGGAGTAATCTATCGTATAGTGGTTGGAGAAGGGCACGTCTTAACTGTACATAGTGACATCACTAACCAAGTAGATATCTTAGCAGAACACGAGATTATTGAGTTTTCTGTAGAAGTGGATAGATTACTATTCTTCGACAAGGGTACTGGTGAGAGAATTCGACACACCAAGGGAGAATAACGTTATGCGTAACTGGATTCGTCAACATGGTTTTTGGACTTTAATCACCATTATCGGATTTTTGGTCATGCTTTTGTTAGTCCTCTATCCACTCTTCAATATTTTTATTCAAAGTTTTATCGATATAGACACAGAACGAGTGGGCTTAGGCAACTACCTAACATTCTTCATGACCCCTTATTACTTGAAATCCCTATTAAATAGTTTGACAGTCTCGATTGGTGGGACACTGGGAGCCGTAATTTTAGGTGTCCCTTTGGCATTTTTTACTACTCGCTTTAAAGTTAAAGGGACCCCAATACTCACTAGTTTGGCTACCTTAGCTCTACTGACCCCCCCATTTTTAGGGGCATATGCTTGGATAGTCATGTTAGGGCGCAACGGGTTTATGAGGACAGCGCTAGAGGCAATTGGACTTTCAATCCCTTCTGTCTATGGTCCTTTTGGTATTATTCTAGTCTATTCACTACAATACTATCCATTTGTATTTTTACTGACCGTTAATGGGTTGCAAACGATTGATCGCTCACTTGAAGAGGCGGCCTCTAATATTGGAGCTACCCCGTTCAGGCGGTTCTATAAGATCACCATTCCCTTAGTAATTCCTTCGATTACTTCTGGAGCTTTGTTGGCCTTTATGCTTTCATTAGCTAATTTTGGAACTCCCCAAATTATTGGAGGAAGGTACAGGGTTCTTCCCACCATGGCCTACAATATGTATACCAGTGAAATTGCTAAGCGGCCGGCTATGGCCTCTACGATTAGCCTTATCTTAGTACTAGTGGCAAGTATTGCTATCTTTTTACAAAAGTATGCCGCTAAAAGAAGAAAGTACACCAGCCTCCTTCTCTACAAACCAGAAGTGGTGAAGCTGAGTGGAATGCGGAATTTCTTGGCTCATTTCGTCTCCTATTTCATTGTATTCCTTAGTACCTTACCCATGGCAGTTGTAGTTGTCTTTGCTTTTAGAAAGACTAGTGGCCCAGTGTTTACCAAAGGTTTTGGACTCGATAACTTCAGACAAGTCAGCCGAGAAGTTCCTCTAGCTATTGCCAACAGTTTTTGGTTCTCTATTGTTGCCGTCATTCTTATTGTAGTCTTGGGTACGCTATTAGGATTTGTTATTACTCGCCGTCAAAATACGATGAATAAAATTCTTGATACC
>CAZGDR010000072.1:0-2033 GCA_964524755.1 uncultured Spirochaetaceae bacterium | reverse complement strand
CGTGCCTTCAGAAAGATTGCTATGCCATTGATGATGCCTGGAATTATATCAGGGGCAGTTATGAGTTGGATCACCTCTATTAATGAATTGTCGGCTTCAATTCTGCTCTATGTGGGTAATACGGTAACGATGCCCATTCGGATGTATGCTTGGATCCTAGGTGGTTATTTTGGCCCTGCAGCAGCTTTAGCAACGATCTTGCTGGCTACCACAGGGTTAGCGTTACTCTTGCTGAACGTGTTTGGCAGAGGTAAGGTCGACATCTTATAAAGCTTACGTTTACCGAGGTGAACAGTCCAATCCTTCCACTGGGAGGTTTGGATAGTGTGTTTTAAGGTCTTCAGCCAATGTTTGCGTATCAGAGAATAGCAGGGCGTGTAGCCCTGCTTCTTTTGCGCCGACTACATTGTGAAAGAGGTCGTCTAGAAAAAGGATCTCTTCAGCATCTAATTGCATGCGCTCAAGGGCATGCTTAAATATTCTGCTATCTGGTTTATTAATGCCAATAATCCCTGAGATGACTGTTTCGTCAAAATGTTGCATCCATTCCTGTTCAACCATAAGAGTTCTATAGGTTGATTCAGCCATGTTGGAAATAATGATTGTCCTAAACCCTTTTTCTTTTAGTGTATCGGCCCAACAGAGCATACCTTGGTTCATGCTTGAAAATCCCTTGATATCCATATCCACTAGCGTATCGATGATAGATTGTTCGCGAGGTACGGGGGAATCGCAGAGATCGAGTACTGTATTCCAGTAGCGATTATTGTCATATTCGCCTGAATCGAGCTCGTGGCGGTGTTTCCACAGAGCTGAATTGAAGCTCTTAAAATCGACTTGGGCTATGTGAGCCATATCATTTACACTTTCTTCGGTGATAAAATAGGCTAGAACACCACCATAATCAAATGCGACAGCTCGAATATTAGGATGCTTCTTTTCCATAACCAGTGTTCTCCTTAAAAACAATCTACATCCACGAAGAAAACCAACTATTGTCAGTTCTTTCGGTGGATAACATATTTTCTTGTAGATAGATAGTAGCATGTCACTGCAGAATGTAAAAGAGGTTTTACTATGGTGTAATTGTTCAGGGAAAACAGTACCTTTAAGGATAAACAGTACTGCACCCCCCACCTCTTTCTACCCGCTTCACAAGAGGGTGAGACACTAGGGAGTTTTAAGCCTTTTCTCCATACAAAGGAATAAGGCTGGAGCCTCATGACTCCAGCCTACTCGCTTATCTAATCTTATGAGGAGAGAAAACTATCTTATAGCTTAATTTGCTTACCTTCAGTAGCTGATTTGATCTCAGCCATTACCGTCTTAATGGAGAGCATTGCCGATTCGGGAGTTACTACGGTGGGAGCTTTTCTAGTCGCTACATTATTAATGAAAGACTCTAGCTCATAATAATACCCATCATTCTCGGCGAGTTCTGGGCTGAACTTACCTTTGCCCTCTTCGTAGACCACTAAGGCTTCACCCTGAGAAGTATCTAAGTTGATTACTCCCTTTTCTAAAACAATGAGAGCTCGCATGATTAAACCAAAAGGGTCACTACAGAGCCAGTTTCCTACTGATGTCACGGTCATGCCAGGATAATCATAGAGTGTAGCGATATGCCCATACCCACCACCAGGGGCCTCTACGCCCGAAGAGGTAACAGCCTTTGGAGTTCCAAAATAGAAGTTAATGATATCGACGTCATGAACGTGAAGATCGAGTGCAGCGCTGCCAGAGAGCGCACCATCTTCCATCCAGCCCCCTACACTCCACGTTGGCCACGGTGAATAACGGGCGAACTCAGCACTGATGACTTTGCCATATTTTTTTGAATCAAGCAGTTCTTTTATCTTTACATACATGGGCCAGAAACGGAGGCACTGCCCCACGGTGAGTAACTTTCCTGTCTCTTTGGATACTTTTATCATCTCTTCAGCTTCTTCTGTAGAAAGAGCCATAGGCTTTTCACAGAACACATCATACCCAGCTCGTAAAGCTAAGACAGTGAATTCCTTATGCAGATAGGT
>CAZGDR010000071.1:0-6310 GCA_964524755.1 uncultured Spirochaetaceae bacterium | reverse complement strand
TTCTGGTCGACAACGATATTATGGCAATAGGGGTCCTGCGTTGTTTAGAGGATCATAAGATAAGAATACCAGAAGATATAATTGTCACAGGTTTTGATGATATTGCCATGGCATCCTTTTATTGCCCCGCTCTTACTACCGTCCATGTCCCCATTGAAGAGATGAGCATTAGATCTTTTGAGCTTCTGTTTGAAATGATGGCGAACGGAGGTGTTCCTAGTGATACCCCAACTTTCATCCCTGAGGTGGTGGTAAGAGAGACGACTGTGGTGAAGTAAGCGTAAACAAAAGCAGAATATAGATTAATGAGCTAACCCTCAATCGAATAATAAAAGGATTTCTCAATCCTAGGTCGCTCTTTAAATGGATAGGGAGGGAAATTTGAGTTATTTCCTATGCCTTAAAATAGTTATAAAAGCTTGGAGAAGTCCCTAATGTGGATGCTGCCACTACCATAGATTTTGTGCGGTTGCTTCAGCCACTCTCACAGCTGGAACTGGCGACATGCCTCAAACATCGCCAAGACATTCTCGACTGGTGTCTCTTCGAGAAGGTAGTCGTGGCTAGCTGAACAAATGTATCCACCACCCGGACTCATGATCTCGAGTACTTTCACGGTCTCTTCGTAAACGAATTCGGGAGACGGTCCTGAGATAAGCACGTTATGAGAATCGACAGCTCCGTTGAGCACTAGGTCTGCACCAAAATCACGTTTCAATGATGCGCTCTCCATGCCAGTGCAATCGGGTTGGAGTGCCTGAAGGCCATCAAGACCAATCTCAATCATGGTAGGAATCAGTGGCCTGAATCCTCCGCAACAATGCATGACTACCACTTTGTTGTAGGCATGTCCGAGATCAACCAATCGCTTCAGGGAAGGTACGAGGAACTGTTTGAACAGTTCAACGTTCAACAGTGGTCCTGTCTGGCCCCCGAGATCGTTGCCAATGAAGAAAATGTCGATGGCGTCCTTGCTTTGCTCGAAGGTCCGTCGGGTTACTTCATAATAGTAGTCGGTAATACGTTCAAAAAGTGTCTCAACCATAGCTGGTCTATCGTACATCTGGTAGTAAAGGTTCTCATGACCCAGTAAATCGATTGCATCATGCCAAAATGGGGACCATTCTCCGCCGAGGATTGCATATTCATCTTTCCATGGAGCCGCTTGCTCATCTATGGTGGAAATATCGGCCCAATCGGGTGAGGGCCATGGGAAATTTTCTATTTCAGCAACACTCTCTGCGGCCTCCAACGGATGTGATATTGGTTGGCCATACCCGTAACCGTGCCGTTGGACTCCAAAAGGGCTGCACCATGTAGCCCCATCGGTTAACTCCACCTCCGGTCCCCGATAGATGGAATAGACCCTACGAAAATCATCACCGATGAGTTGAAGAAATTCTTCTTCACTACTGACGTTCGTATAGTTCAAAGCTTTAGCGATGAATTCGGGACTGGCTCCACACCAAAGTGGAATTCTGTCGGGATCCTTATGTGCGAATGCTGTGAATACCCGTTCCCTTGGTTTCATCTCCTTACCTTCCTTCACTTACGGATAGCTCTAGTATAGTCTGAAATGCAGAGGTTTTGCATTAATAAATCTTTCCTCTGGTGTTCCCCACCAACCATCTTGAAAATAGGGAAAAAGGTGGTAAATTCTAGCTATTTCTTATGCCGTAAAATATCCCCAGTTGTAACATGGTCAAGGTTAAAATCTTGTATGTAATTACTGATGTCTTTGAGGTTATTACTAGCTACAATACCACTTCGTACTTTCGCAAAAGCGATGGATGCAGCTTCCCCTTTGCCAATGATTATTTGTCCGCTATTAGGTTTTAGCGCGAGTGAAGAATAAATTTCGAACTCTGCAGAGTCAACTAGGATTTCTTCAATCGAAAGATGATTATGAGCGTGCATTGAATCTATTTGAGCTTTCAAGTGCTCCAGCTTTGATATTTCATTATATACTGGTTTGGGGAGAACAATTCTTCCCTGATATAAGGTGTATAATAACCCTTCTTCTTTTACCCACAAAAATGCTGATATACAATCAGTGTCAAAAAAAAGCGACTTAATCAATATATGCTCCATTTTCTAGGTTACTTCCAAAGACGATGTCATCACGGAATGCATCCAGTAATAACTCTTCATACTTTCCATTAGATATCTTATCCTTTTCAAGGAGTTCTTCAGCTTTCTTTATGTAATAACCAAAGGTTCTTTTTTGATCTGCACTGGGTAATGGTTTATACAAAGAGACATCGTATCCTAATCTCGCAGCTGAAAGAATTACATTATTTTGCAGTTCTTGAGCTTTTGCTTGACTTATTTGCTTATCTTTGACTAACCGATAGAGTAATGCCTTTCGGCTAACTTTAAACTGTTGTTCAAGTTTAACAATTTCTTCTATCGTTAAAAATTCTTTTCCACTTTTCTTAATCGCTTCGATATTTTCATAGAGAACTGTTTGCGGCATGAGTAGATAAGATGCAAATCTATCTGCTACCTGCTCCTTAACGTCTTTTGATCCAATTTTTTGGGGACATACTATGGTGGTCATCTCTTGGTCAAAATAGAAATGATACAATTCATGCGCCAGTGAGAATCTTTGCCGACCGACTGACATTTCGGAGTTTATCGCTATTAACGTTGAAGATTTTTTTCGCATGCAAACACCACTTATATTCTCTCCCAGTGGATATAAAACAAGGGTTAGGTTTTTAATATTTTGGGTAAGCGCAAAAATATCTATAGGAGAGACTCCATCTATCCCTAGCTTTTTTCTAATACTTGTTGCTTGATTGCTTAAGGTCATATTGTTCATGCGTTACCGTCCTCCGTAATTTCATCCATTTCCATCTGATTCAATGCGATTCTATTAATCTCAGCTAAGGCTATAAGATCTTTTTCATTGAGATTAGTAGTACGAAATGCAAACTCCATAGATTCACTACAGGTGCCACTAGACAAGATTGTGCTTACCGGACAACAAAACAAAGCGGATAGTTTATCTAGGGTATCTGTACTTATAGTGCGCTCACCTGACTCATACTTTGCGATGAGGCTTTGATCTACTTGTAAGTATTCAGCAATATTACTTTGTGAAAGTGTAGATGCAGTTCGTAGTTCCCTTAACCTTGTACCAATGAATTTCATATCAATTGCCATGGTGTTACCTCCTTTTAATACGTTATGGTCATAGTATACTGTAATTTGTCATAAAATGAAATAGAGAATTAGATAAAAATATGACAAATTGTATGAATTCTAGCTTCGATTGGTCAAGAAATCTTTTTAAAATATTTCTTGACTTCTGGATACTCCTCTTTTACAATACTGTCATGGGGCAACGGACGTAGGACGTCCCCCCTATTATTAGATTGGAGGGTATATTGTGAACGCTGAAGCATTGTCGGCTTTATTTAGCACGGATCTGGGTAATTCACTAAAAAGAGAAAGTGTCTCCTCATCGATTGCAAATATTATTATAGATTATTTGCTGGCCAAGAAACTTCAGCCTGGCGACCAACTTCCTACCGAACAAGAGTTCATGGCGCACCTCGGAGTTGGTAGGAATTCGGTCCGTGAAGCGATAAAAATGTTAACATTCCTGGGTGTTGTGGAAATTCGTAAAGGTGTTGGTTCTTTTATCTCAAGTAGTATTCCCTCTTCTGCTTTAAATCCCTTAATTCTCAGTTTAGCGCTAGAACAAGGTCTTTCTATGGACTTAATCGAGCTCAGAATCTTAATTGACACTGGAGTATGTAATCTTGTCATCGACAAGGTTGATGAAGAGGGGATTCAAATACTAGAGGAAACTAATGAACGCATAGGACAGTTATTGGAAGCCTCTACAGAAATCTCGCCCCCTCTCAATGAACTTGACTTTGCCTTTCATGAAAAATTGTTCGAATTAGCCGATAACTCACTTGTCGAAAAAGTTGGAATGGCTGTTTACAAATTATTCAATTTTGCCATGGAAAAATCTATGGTGTCCGACCCTAAACAAGCGTACTTAAATCATAAATTGATAATTGAAGCCATTCGAGATAAGGATAAGGCCAAACTTGAAGAGAATGTTAGGAAGTCTCTAGCAGTGTGGAGCCAGTTTGTTTGATTAAAAAATAATAAATTTATATGAGATATAAATTAAATAATTTTCAGGAGGAACGAAGATGGAAATAGTAAAATGTTGGGAAGAGCCAGGAACAACTATTCCTGCGCCATACGAAAGGCATATTAAGGTGTTCTTTGCACCCGATAAGAATAATGTGCCAGAGATGACGTATACCCATGCGTTATTGTACCCAAAAAGTAGAACAGATTATCACATCCATGACAAACCAGAATTAATTCAAATTCTAGCGGGACATGGGATTGCTGTTTGTGATGGTGAAGAGACCGAAATTGGTCCAGATATGGCCTTGTACGTCCGTGCCGGTGAGAAACACCAAATAATCAATACTGGTGAAGAAACCTTAAAGTTAGCAACTGTGTTTGTCCCTGGGTTCCCATCACAAGAGAATATTGATCGTTGCTTAGAAGCAGCAAAACAGTAGGATTGAGGAGTTTTAAATGCATGCATCCGATATTGCCGTGAATCTTCTGGTGTTCCGCGATACACCTATCTCGCAAGCACTTGATCAAGTAGTTGAATCTGGCTGTTCGATTGTTGAACTCGCTTATACTTCAGGCTACGCAGTCTTCGATGAAAAAGAAGCATTTACTCAGCAGTCAGCCAAAACCATACGTGCCTTGTTGGAAAAAAGAGATCTTACTTGCAGATCGGTAGCTGCCCATATGGATTTAGGTTCAGAAAACGCAATCGAGCGGTTCTCCGCTCGGTTGAATTTCTCATTTCAAGTGGGAGCCACCATTGTAATAACGAATACCAGTACCGTAGATAAAAAAGCTAAATTTATTCAAAACCTAGCAAAGTTATCGGATGAAGCGACACAACTGGGAATTATCATTGCCTTGGAAAACCCTGGTGATGGTAAGAACAACTTGTTTCCCAATGGAGAAGTCGGCGCTGCTTTAATTAAAGAGATAGGTTTGCCGAATGTTAGGCTTAATTATGATTACAGTAATGCCTTGTCGTATTCAGCAATGATGCTAGATGCAGCTAAGGATTGTGCTCATGCTATACCCATGTCGGCCAACTTGCATGTAAAAGATATGAAGAAATGGGAAAAAGAAACTAGTTATGGCTGGGACTTTTGTGCCATCGGAGCAGGGGATCATGACTATGACCTCTTATTTAAGGTGGTCAAAGAGACCAAGCGAGAAATCCCGCTGAGTTTGGAATTACCGCTCCATATGCAACGAGGAGCTGACTTTCTCATGCGAAAAAGAGAAAAGCTCAGAAATAGAGAATACGTTATCTCAGCAATCAGGCAATCGGTAGAGAATGTAATGAGAATCTGGGAGCGTGTGTAAATAGTGTGGTTGTTTCAACCGCAGGAATAAACCGTAGTGTATTAAACCATAAGGAGGATCTATATGGTTGCAAGAAAAAGAATTGTAATGTTGGCCATGGTTTTAATAAGTGTAATGCTTATTGGATCGATGTCAACTCTGTTTGCGCAAGGTGCTAAAGAAGAGAGTAGCACAACGCAGAAACCATTGGTGTTACGACTAGCTCATATCTCAGATGAAGAGCATCCTTCACACAAGGCATCTTTATTGTTCAAAGAGTTGGTTGAAGAGAAGACTGATGGTGTGATTAAGGTTGAAGTCTATTCGAACGCGAGCCTTGGCTCTGCTCCAGAATATACTGAACAATTACGTCTTGGTGCCCTTGAACTCGGCTTAGTTACCAGCGGACAATTGCAAGTTTGGGTACCTGAATATGGCGCAGTCATGGTTCCTTTCCTTTTTGAAAGTTATGAGCACGCTCATAAAGCTCTCGATGGAGAGGCTGGTGATCTTCTAGCATCTTATGCCAAAGAGAAAGGTTTTGTGATTGTAGGTAACTGGGAATGGGGCTTCCGACAGCTCTCTAACCGATTACTGAAAGTGGAAAAGCCTGCTGATGTAGCACGCCTAAAGATGAGAGTTCCCAATGAAATTCAGCTAGAGGCTATGTACAAAGCCCTTGGTGCCACTACTTCTATTATTAGTTTCCCAGAACTCTATATGGCTTTAGCCCAAGGCGTGGTGGATGGACAGTGTAACCCATTAGCCACAATTTACTACCAGAAACTGTATGAGGTACAACCATACGTTACCATTTTAAACCATGTCTATAATACCCAAATGTTGGTTGCCAGTGAGAAGGCCTGGAATTCATTAACAGATGATACCAAAG
>CAZGDR010000070.1:0-6385 GCA_964524755.1 uncultured Spirochaetaceae bacterium | reverse complement strand
GCACGGTGTTCACTGGTACAACTAATCATATAGCCCATACGACAATCGTGGCACACGCCACAACCGCTGATATGATAGATGATGACACGGTCATCTTTTTTGAAACGTTTGCACCCTGGGCCAACTTCAACGATCTGACCGCAAGGCTCATGCCCTGCTATTACATTCTGATACCCTTCTGGACCTTTCCCTAAATGCTCTCGATAAATAGCTCGAATATCAGAACCACAGATGGTTGAACTCTTTGTTCGTACCACAACCTGTCCATGTCCTGGAGTTGGTATAGGAAATTCTTTGAATTTTACGGTACTGTTACCTGGTAAAATAGCACCTTTCATTGTTTTCTTACTCATTACTTGCCTCCTCATTATAGCGTTGTAATAGTTCCATCTTCATCCCATAAATCGCGCCAATCTTTGGCTCCCTCCCATAGGAAAACGTGCCCCTTAATAAGACGGCAGTTGCGGTCTATCGCATCAATAGCCTCTTTTTCCTGACTGGTAAGTGGATCGGTGCATACTGCTTCAAGATTAGATTTAAGATTTTTCTCGTTGGTTGAAAAAGGAATGGGGACGTGGCCATTAGCCGCAGCCCATTTCAGGCAGATTGCAGCTGGGTGTACATGGTGATCTTTTGCTATCTGTATAATAACTGGGTCTTCCATAGCGACCGTGTCCTCCTCTGTACGGTCTCTCTCTGGTCGCCCAGGAGAACCGAGTGGAGAGTAGCCAATGGGAACTATACCATGATCAAAACAATAGGCTACGAGCTCAGGCTGTTGGAAATGAGGATGTAATTCAAGCTCATTACAAGCTGGTTGAATGCGGGCATCCCGTAACACTAATTCAAGTTTTGGAATTGTCATATTTGACGTTCCTAAGTGACGAATAAAGCCCTCATCAGCTAAACTTTCCAGAGCACGCCACGTCTTCATATACCCATTATGGTCATAGGGGATGGCGTTAGGGCTACGACTTTCAATCGAAGCCTTCGGAGGGTGGTAATTGGGAAATGGCCAGTGAATGAGATAAAGATCTAAGTATTCGAGTTGCAAATTGGTTAAAGATTGGAAAAATGATCGACGTGCCTCACGGGGATCATGTTTGTCATTCCACAACTTACTGGTAATCCATAAGTCTTCACGCCGCACTACGCCATCGGCAAATAGAGCGGCGAGAACATCGCCAATTTGCTTCTCGTTACCATATACTGAGGCACAGTCGATATGTCGGTATCCCATCTCAACTGCTTTGCGAACTGCTGTTGCAATTGCTTCCGGCTCCACTTGATCACTACCAAAGGTTCCTAACCCAATTGCTGGGATTTGGGCCTTAGTGTAGGGAACCATGATAGTGGGGGATTTACAGAGAGGTTTAGTGCTCATTTAATGCTCCTTCTTATCTCTATCGTAACAAATATCTTAGCGAATACAATACGTTAAATACGCTAACTATATCTTGTTTTGCGCAAATATAATCTTTATACTACACCTATGAGTGTTATAGGTATCTCGTTACGCTTTCACGATTCATTTGATGCTGCGGTCGCTCGTGGCATCATTGCTTATGCCAAGGCTAAAGGGGGGTGGTCCTTACGTGGTTCGGGGGGAGGACTTCGTCCTCTTCGACTCAGTGGACGAGATACCTGTGATGCCTTAATCGTCCGTATAGAAAACGAAATGGATGCTAATCGCTATGCACGTCTGGGCATCCCGGTCGTAGACATCGCAGGGGCTCACCGGCGCAATCAAATCCATCGGGTGCAAAATGATGACTTTGCCACAGGAAAACGTGCAGGTGAGCACCTGCTTCGCTTAGGAGCCCGTTCTTTTGCTTTCTGTGGTGTCACAGATGTGTACTGGTCACAACAACGGGGATTAGGTTTTGCTGAAGCCGTTGGAGAACCGGTTGCAGCACTTCCTCGCTTTGAACGAAAATTGACCTGGTGGCAACAGACTTCGCCCTCATCTGCTCTACAGTCATGGTTACGTCAGTTACCGCCTGCTACAGCTTTGTTTTGCTGCAATGACTTAGCAGGAGTGAAAGCACTAACTCATTGCTTAGATGTTGGACTACAAATTCCCAAAGATATTACTTTATTAGGGGTTGATGATGAAGAATTACTCTGTAATCTATGCAATCCCACCCTTTCCAGCATTCGTCTCGATTGTACTACGATTGGGTATCAGGCCGCGGCCTTAATTGATGAGTTGCTGAACCATAAAGGACCGCGCTCCTTTGAAGAGCAGCAGACGGTTATTATTGTTCCTCAGGAAGTGAGTGAACGAGAAAGTACTACCATCTTATTCGAGAGCGACCCCATAGTTGCTAAAGCGATAGAATTTATTACGAGTAACTTACATTACCCGATTGGCGTTGAGGATGTGGTAGGGGCTTGTGCGGTCTCAAGGCGCAATCTTGAGGTTCGCTTTAGAAAATCACGCAACATTACAGTGTTGCAAGAGATAACAGAGAGAAGATTGGAACAAGCTTGTAAGTTGCTCAAACAAACAGACCTCACGATTGAAACCATTGCTAGCGAGTGTGCTTTTCCGAGTGTTCAGCGTTTTCATGTTTTATTTAAACGCACCTATGGAACTACGCCAGGGCAATGGCGCTTACCCCAAACGTCCTCTCGCATGGACAATTAAGGGTATAGCCTGTATAGTGTTTCGCGTAGAGAACTCAAATAGAAATGTAAGTGAGAAGGAGTCTTAGAAACCATGGAACATAGTCTCTCGTATGTACTGGTAACCCCGTACACGATTGCAAAAAGCCGAACAGGTGGAGTGTTAGCACGTTTACTTTCCCGTCTCGACATCGAGTTGGTTGGTGCACAAATGATTGCTCCAGATGAGTTTTTTGTATATGAATATGCCAAACTTATCCGTGAAAACACGGATGGAGATACACAGCAAACCAATGAGATGTTGGCCAATTATGTTGAACACAATCTCGTCCCATCCCAAGGTCGTCGTCACCGCACCTTATTGCTTATTTTCAGAGGGGAAGATCCTTGTAGGAAATTAAGCGAGATTTGTGGGCCTGTTCACCCCGAGAGACGGAGTCTCGAGAGTCTGACCGGTGAAAATATCCGAGATACCTATGCTGATCTAATTATGGATAGTGAGGACCATGAGAAAGTCTCCTATTTTGAACCTGCGGTATTAACTCCTCGTTTGCAGGAGACCGCAAACGCTCATATGAAGATGTTTGCCGATTGGTTACCAGATGAACAAAATATTGTTGAAAATATGACCTATCCAAAATCAGCGAAAATTCAGCGTTCTTTAGTAATTATTAAACCTGATAACTGGCGTTATGCTTCTGGTAAGCCGGGGACGATCATTGATATGTTCAGCCGGACTGGATTACGTATTGTTGGTGTGAAAGTGCACCGAATGAGCATTGCGGAGGCTCTCGAGTTTTATGGCCCCGTCAAAGATACCTTAAAGGAGAAGTTAGCACCCGTATTTGGCAAGAAGGCTAAAGAGCAGTTAGAATCGCAATTTAAGATAGCTCTCTCGGCTGAGACCGAGAAGGCGCTGAGTGAAAGTGTGGGCATCGAATATGCTGTAGACCAGTTTGAACAAATTATTGAGTTCATGTCGGGTCGCCGCCCTTCACAGTGTCCTGTGGAAGAAGTGCACCAACCGGGCTCTGTTAAATGTATGATTCTCATTTACGAAGGAGAACATGCTATTGCAAAAATTAGAGACGTCTTGGGGCCAACCGACCCTCTCAAAGCTCCAGGTGGTACCATTCGGCGTGAATTTGGAAGCAACGTGATGGTCAATACGGCCCATGCATCAGATTCGGATGAGAGTGCACTACGCGAAATGGGTGTAGTAAAGATCCATGAAAACGCAACGGGAGAAATTATGCAGTCGCATCTCTTACGGCTAGCCTAAATTAGAGTAGGCGAGGAGGTTAATCTATGAAGCATACCATCGTAGTTCTAGATGGGTATACAGCGAACCCCGGTGATCTCAGTTGGGAACCTCTTGCTTCCTTAGGTGAATTAACAATCTACGACCGTACATCACCTGCTGAGCGAGTATCGCGAATCGGAGATGCAGATATTATTTTAACCAATAAGGTGGTCATTGACCGTTCAATTATTGAACAGTGTCCTTCTTTGCGTTATATCGGAGTGCTGGCTACTGGATATAATATTGTTGATATTGAAGCAGCCAATGACCATAGTGTTGTGGTGACCAATATCCCTTCGTACAGCACTGACGCTGTGGCCCAATTTGCGATTGCTTTGCTATTAGAAATTTGTCACCGCATTGGCCATCATAACGCGGAGGTACATGCTGGGCGTTGGCAATCAAGTCCCGACTTTTGTTTCTGGGATTATCCTTTAATCGAATTAGCTGGAAAGACTATGGGGATTATTGGCTATGGCCGCATTGGTCAAGCCACTGGTAGAATTGCCAAGGCTCTAGGAATGAAAGTAATCGCTTATGTTCCCTCGCCCCGCAAGGAACATAGCGAAGTCTATGTCTCTTTAGATGAGTTATTTGCAACAAGTGATGTTATTTCACTGCATTGCCCGTTATTCGAGCAAACACGAGGGATAATTAGAAAAGAGACTATTAGCAAGATGAAAGATGGTGTAATCATCTTAAACAACAGCCGTGGCCCGTTGATTGTTGAACAGGATCTCGCTGATGCACTACGGAGTGGAAAAGTCTACGCGGCTGGTGTTGATGTAGTTTCAACAGAACCTATTCAAGCCGATAACCCACTCTTACAAGCTCCCAATTGTTTTATAACCCCTCATATCAGTTGGGCTCCCATAGAGAGCCGCCAACGACTTATGGATATAGCGGTGGCGAATGTCAGAGGTTTCTGTGACGGGGAAATTCAGAATCAAGTATCTTAGCGTTACTCGATTTCCACCACTTTAATCATATTGGTAGTTCCAGGAAGGCCGACGGGTACTCCAGCTGTAATCACCATAGTCTGACCACTTTCTATCCACTTGTGCTCTTTCAAATAGAGGGGTGCAAAATCAAGTAATTCATCAACAGAATCAATATTTTTAATGAGTACTGGAAAAACTCCCCACGAGAGGGCCAAGAAGCGAATGGTGCTTTCATTAGGCGAGAAGGCAATGATGGGGGTACTAGGACGGAATTTTGATATCCGTCTAGCTGTACTTCCCGAGTGGGTGAAACAGACAATTCTAGTAGCGTGTATAGCGAGAGCTAGTTCACGAGTCGCCAATCCAACTGCTTCTGTGACACTCCGTTTTGATCTGAGTTCGAGGTGTTCTCGATTCAATCCTTGATCAAGGACGAGGCGTTTAAATTCAATGCTTTGTTCTGTATGCGTGATAATGCGCTGCATAATCCTAACAGCTTCGAGAGGGTAGTTGCCTGCAGCCGTCTCTCCTGAGAGCATGACGGCACTTGAGCCATCAAGGACGGCATTGGCTACATCGTTAGTTTCTGCACGGGTAGGGCGGGCATTAAACATCATCGATTCGAGCATTTGAGTTGCCGTTATTACTGGTAACCCAGCACTGTGGCAGGCGCGGATAATAGATTTTTGGAGGATGGGAACTTCTTCAGGGAACATCTCTACCCCTAGGTCTCCCCGGGCAATCATGATAGCGCTCGATTCAGCTATAATTTCTTCAAGATTTTCAACGGCCTCTGGTTTCTCAATTTTACTAATGATTGGAATTTCTCGTCCATAGTGTTCGCGCATGTGGGTTCGTAAGGCAGCTACATCAGCAGCGCTACGGACAAAAGAGAGGGCCACATAATCTACATCGTTATCAAAAGCAAAGGAGAGGTCCCGAATATCTTTAGCAGTGAAGGAGGAGAGGTTATGTAGAGGAACTCCGGGAAGGTTCACCCCCTTGTGTGGTTTTATGATGCCACCGTCCGTTATTAAACAGTGGATATCTGGTCCCTCTATTTTAATAACGTGCAATTCAATTAAACCATCGTCGATTAAGATACGGCTATTAGGACCAATTTCATTATGAAGATGGGGATAGTCTATGCTAATACGTTGGGGAGTGCCGAGGCACTTCTCAGTCGTGAGAATGATTTCTTCCCCCTTTTTAACCGTAAATTGCGGTTCAGCTAATTCTCCAATCCGGATTTTAGGACCTTGGAGGTCTTGAAATATGGCTATAGGAATGCCGAGTTCATTAGAGGCTTGGCGAGCTCGATCAAATCGATGTTGTTGATCTGCACGAGTGCCATGGCTGAAGTTCAACCGTAACACGCGAGCACCACTTTCGATAATCTGGCGTATAGCTGCATAAGAATCAGAGGCTGGTCCAAGTGTAGCCACTATTTTAGTATAAGCGGGAAGTAGTTTCATCGTAGGTCTCCTAGATTCTTCTATGATAAGCTTTAATG
>CAZGDR010000069.1:0-6590 GCA_964524755.1 uncultured Spirochaetaceae bacterium | reverse complement strand
AGAGGAACGTGTCGTGATCATTTCTGTCTGTGCATATTTAGCCAAAACTATCGCTCTCCTAGTGCATTTCAACCGTACAGGTCCCAAGATTAGGGAGTAGGTAGTTGAATACTACGTTGGGGTGATCGGCTAATAATGACATTGGTACACTTGAGTCGGCAATCTTATTTGCGATCATATAGGCTGAAAGGCGCATCCCAAAGGGGTTGTCGTGCCAACCTGGATGCCAGATACTTACTGTTTCGGCCTTCCAAGTCTCAACTGGTCCCACGGTTATGGCATGGGAGGGGACGTTGGTAACTACACCACCACCAGATGTTCTTGCATTCTGAATCATAGTCATGGGGTGAATTTCTAGTACTCGAGTACCCAACTTACGATATTCAGCCGGACTTGGTGGTTCTTTGTCATAAGGAGCTACACGCTGTGGTGGATCATTAAAAGCCCAGTGTTTGGTCTCACCCTGTCCGCCCTGCATGTAAAGACACTTTATCTGATCATACGATGCGGTGTACTCATCAATCCCTGCAACGGTGGGGAAGTGGAGATGCTCTTCAGGCATGCGCAGTTTTTTATCAATTTTGTTATAAAATAGATCTAAGACTGCCCGTTTAAAGCTCAAGGAGTAGGAAACATCAACTTCTTTTCCGTCGATGACCCACTCGTCCATGCTCCAAAAGTGGCCTTCTTTAACGTCAAGCTGTAAGTCGTTAATAATGCGGGCAACCAAAGGTAGCTGTTCTGTTGGACCAATTGGGCCACAAATCCCAGTAGGATTATCAGCCGTCGAGGCGGTGAATGCTTTGATATACTCTAGTGCTTCAGCTAAGAAAAATTCATCACGAGTTTCAAACATATTAACTGTGAATCCTGGTCTTTGTAGAGCGAGTAGATCTTCGGCGGAAAGTCTTGCCGCCGCATCCAATACTTCTCTGTCCATGGTGGTATAATCCCACCACCCTTTGGCTACTTTACTTATGTTTCTCATAAGTTCTCCTCCTTCGATGTGCTTTACACATCGATTATTCTAGATATTATAGGGGAAGGCTTGTAACATCGTATTTTCCAACCCCATTTGACATGCTCCTATGACTGCAGATTCATACCCCAAGCGGGTAAGTCTAAACTTTGGAAGAGGGAAAGGAATTACCTTTTCCAATTGCTGACACATTGGCTCTATTATAAATTTCTCACAATTTGGGATATCAAGCAAGTTTCCTCCGAAGATAACGAGTTCAGGATTTAGGATAACCAGCATGTTACCAATTCCTTTAGCTAATAATTTGGCATAAGAAGCCAGAATTGCTTGTGCTGTAATATTTCCCGCATTAGCCATTTCTCCAATTAGGACGTGGGTAATCTTCTCATACGAGTAGTTAGCCGCTTGGAAAATATCTTCTCCCTTGCCAGCGTGAATCAAGTTTAAGGCGATCCGCTGGATTTGATGAATAGAGCCGGTTGCTTCAAATGTCTGCGCTTCCATTGAACCCGAATAGCCATTGGTTACTTGTTGATAGCCAATTTCACCAGCTGCCCCGTTTGCTCCACGATAGAGTTGGCCATTGAAAAAGATACCAGCTCCTATGCCGTAGTGGATAGTTATATACACATAATTGTTTTCAGGAATTGAGTTTTGGTAGTGCTTCTCGGCTGTTGCAGCTAAGTTCTCATTGTTTTCTAAAAATACTGGAGCACTATAGGTATTCTCTAAGAGTGTTTTTAAATCTAATTCTTTTAAGTTGCTGTATAATACTGCGTGAATCTTGCCATGGTGTAAATCAATAGCGGCTGGCACGCCGATAGTGAAGGCCATGACTGGAATTTCTTGGTCGTCAGCATACTGTTTTCTACGCAAGAAAAACTCTAGCCGTTCAAAGATGAGGTCCTCAATACAACAATTTGAAATATCAAGTTTTACCTCTTCAACGGTTAAAATATTGCCAGCCATATCCATTTTGGCAATTTTTAAAAATGGCAGCTCAATCGAAATTCCAACTGCGATGCCCAGCTGAGCATTGATTTCAACTTCGTGTGCTTGGCGGCCATGTTTTGTAATAATTTTTCTTTCTTTTAAATATTTAAGTTCAATGAGTTGATCCACCGCTCGTGAAACTGCAGGAAGGCTCAGTTTAAGAGCTTTAGATATTTCTGAGCGGTAGGTGGTACCACGTTTTCTAACGTGGTTAAGAATGATAGAGGTATTAATCGTGTTTTGGAGGTTGGAGTTAACCGCACTGTTTAATTTTAGGCGATCCATGGCTTGCCTCCGATTGCGACCTCTTCTAAATAATCAGCCATAGTTTTAATTATCGGCATTGGTGTTCCAGGGTAGAGTCCGTAGGTAAGGATTAATCCTCCTGCTTCGTCATACATAGTTTGCATAAGATACTGTAGATAATGAACCACTTTTTCCGGATCTCCTTGCTGCGTTATAAATTGTCGGTCGATATCGAGATCTACCGTAACTTTATTTTTCAGGGTACGTGCAATCCATTCTAGAGTATTTACACGATCTTGGATATTAAAAACACGTACTGGTAACGTGAGCAGGTCTGCAGCCAAGTCTCTAATGTCCCCATCGCTGTGCATATGAATGATAGCGCCATGGTGCTCTGCTGGCGCCATGATGCTTTTATAGAGGGGAAGGATTTCTTTTCTAAACATACTTGGAGAGAGCATAGGACCTTTTTGCATCCCTAAATCTTCAGCAAATCCCATCCATTCCACATCAGCGTAGGTTACGAACCGCTCGACTAAACCAAGATTAAAATTTTCAATCATCCCGAGTAAGGTTTTTAGTTCGCTCGGTTCGTCATGGAGGGCATAAATGGCCTCTTCATACCCCAGTATATCAAGTAATTTCAAAAAAGTATGGCCATGCCCTATTTCTCCTGAACGGAGGCACGAGAAGAACCCAATGGAACCGCCAGTAGGAGATTCCCCTTTTTCCCAATGTACAGGATACCAATGGGTCGTTTTGTGGGGGTCTGGGGGAATAAAAGAATCAATTTCTTGGAGGTCAGAGATGCTATGCTCAATGACTGTCCCAATAAATCCACTCATCTTAGTTTCCCAGACACAACCCCATGGGTCCGTCCAAGGAGAATCCTCTCTACACCACGGTGGGTAGGGGACGGCTTCAGTAGGATTACTGTATGAGGGGAGACCTTCAGGAAAAAGGTGGGGATGGTCAAGGATAATCTCAGAGAGTTGGTTGCGGTCGTAATAGTCCCAGCAGGCCATATTTATATGGAATATGACTGGAACTGCACCAGGATAATCATAGTTAACGGTCCGCAACAAGGTCTCTTTATCCATTTACCTGCCCTTAAACGCTAAAAATATGGGTATGTGTAACAATACATTAGTCAAAATTGTAGTGAATTCATAGTAATATGGGGTGTTATGAGCTGTCAAGGAGAATTTAAGTTTTAAAAGATTATGGTTGACAACTGAATTGACGTGAAATAGAATTATCTAAGTGGAATACAGTAGTTATGATTAACACTGAGTAAGTTAATAAGCTTGGTGTACAAAAAAAGGAGGATTAACTATGAAGAAGGTATTCTTGGTATCAGCTTTAGTGCTGGTAATGGTAACATCTATGGTTTTTGGAGCTGGTCAACAAGAGGCTGCTAAACCTAAAGTAACTGTTTTCTGGGCTCTGTATGATGGGTTAACAGAGGATTATCGATCACGTCTGCAAAATGCATTTATGGCAGAGTATCCTGAAATTGAACTCGACATTGTGCCAATTCCTTGGGATAACGTTTATGACAAATTAACAACATCTCTTGCTGGAGGGAATGCTCCTGAGTTGTGTGTTATTGGTACACGTTGGGCTCTTGAGTTACTTTCACTAGATGCCTTAGAGCCAATCGATAAATATGTAAGTCAAGCTACGTTGGACAACATCTTCGACGGAACTAAAGAAGCTCTTATTGACGGTACATTATGGGGTCTTCCTGTTGCAGCAGGTGCAAGAATCTTAGCCATTAATAATAATCTTACCAAAAAGATTCCAGCTACAATGGAAGAGATGCGTGCTGAAGCCATGAATATAACCAGGAGAACTGGTAAGTATGGTCTAATCATGCCTGGTAAGAAACATACTGAACTTACCGATTTTGGTTATTATCTCTATGCAGCTGGTGGTGACATCTTTGAAGTCAATCCAGATGGATCTTTTGGCAAATGTACCATTAACAATGCAGCCGGTGTGAAAGCTCTTGAATTTATGGTCCAGTTAGCTAAAGACAAGGTTGTCCCAGCTGGTTATTTATCACAAACACGCATGGAATCACACCCTGTTTTCTATGCAGGCGATGCTGGTTATGTAATGATTGGTGCTTGGGTTGATTCTGCTCTTGAGCAGGCTGGGGCGAAGTTTGATGTAACCTATGCCCAGATTCCAGGATTTGCTGGAACTAAATCGGCTCCTTTGGTAATTACCGACTCTATCGCAATCTTTAAAGATGCGAAGAATAAGAAAGAAGCTGGCCTATTCCTCGATTTCTTCTATCGTGATGAGTGGAAGGCAGAGTTTGACGAGCTCATCGGTTTCCCACCGGTAACTATTTCGGCAAGCAAGCTTCCTCAGTTCCAATCTCCTCTATATCAGGCTCTCAATGAAGCAGCTGGAAATGCTAAACCATGGCCTTTGATTGAAGGATTTGCTGAGATGACAGACGTAATCTGGGATGCGATCAGCATGGCCTATCTTGGGCAGAAAACTCCCCAAAGGGCACTTGATGACGCAGCAAGGATTGTTGATGAACTCAAAGCTACTTACGAATAAAATGTAATCAATGGAAATCCGCCCAACCAGAAATGGTTTGGGCGGAGTCGTTTTGTGGACTTATTACCCTTAGTGAGGAAGGCTGCACATGAAACAACTAACAGTAAAGCGTCTCAGTGGGGATGCTAAAATGGCATATGCACTACTTGCCCCCGCGGCAGTCTTTATTGCTGTTTTTATGATTTACCCTATTTTTTATGTCATTATGATGTCTCTGTATAAGACGAATAAATTAGGTATATTACAAGAGTTTATTTGGTTTAAGAATTTTTTACGACTATTCAAACAAAAAGTATTTTGGGAAGTTACAGCTCGTTCTTTACTTTGGACGCTCTTAGCTGTAGTAACAAAAACAGTAGCCGGAATGGTTATTGCTCTTTGTTTGAATGTGGAATTTAGAGGTCGTAAATTTGCTCGAATGCTATTTATTATTCCTTGGGCTTCTTCAGTTCCAATTAGTGCGATGTTATGGAAATGGGTCTATGATCATGAATTTGGGCTTCTCAATCACACACTGATGGCTCTTGGTATTACCCAAAACCCACCAGTGTGGTTAGGAACACCCATTTGGTCATTTATCTCCTGTTTATGGGTCGACATTTGGATTGGAATTCCTTTTATGGCATTAGTGTTTCTAGCAGGGATGCAGTCGGTATCAAAAGATTTATATGAGTCAGCTGAGGTCGACGGAGTCAATTCTGCTGGGAAGTTTTTCTATATTACCCTTCCTAGTATTAAACACATTATTTTCATTGCCACCCTTCTTTCGAGTCTGTGGACATTCAATGACTTTAATACAATTTATATTCTGACCCGTGGAGGGCCGGCTGGAGCAACCGATATTCTCATTACCGCTATTTATAAAAACGGGTTTGAGTGGTTGCACTTCAGTGATGCCGCAGTCATGGCTGTGGTGACTTTCATAATTCTGATGATCTTGAGCGTTGTGTATGCAAAGGTCTACTTCAAAGGGGGGGATGACGCATTATGAGAAAGTTGACATACCGTAATAAATTTAAAATTCCAGTTATCTTGTTAACTTTGGGACTATTAGTGATTATGCTTTTCCCTTTCTTTATCATGCTTTCAACGATGTTTAAATCTAGTAGCGAAGTGTATACAAGACCGCCACATTGGATTCCCAAAGAGTTTATGTTTAATAACTTTGTAAAAGTCTGGACTGAGTATAATCTTTTAGGTTATTTCAAGAATAGTGTTATTGTGGGACTTGGAACCACTTTGTTGAATACTATTATTATTATCCCTGCAGCTTATGCTATTGCACGGTTTAAGTTTAAAGGGCGTACAGTAGCGCTCTATTCGCTCTTGGCGATGCAAATGTTCAGTCCTGTTATTATAATTATTTCACTCTTTAGAGTATTCGTGAAATTGCAATTACTGGATAAACTGAGTGGCCTTGTATTGGCTAATACGGTAATAACTTTGTCGTTTACTACGTGGCTGATGTTTGGTTATTTTGCTTCAATTCCAAAGGAAATTGAGGATGCAGCTCGCATTGATGGGTGTACTAGAATGGGGACTTTAGTTAGGATTATGCTTCCCATAGCTGCTCCTGGTTTAGTTACGGCTATGATTTACACCTTTATTCAAGCTTGGAACGATTTCCTATTCCCTCTTTCCTTTATCAATGCGCAAAAGAAAATGCCTTTGACATTAGGTATTTATCAATTTGTGGGACGCTGGTCCACGCAGTGGGAGATGTTAAATGTGGCGGCTTTCTTAGCGCTCATTCCAGTTCTCATCCTTTTCTTCATTATTGAAAAGCAACTGG